>NZ_JBEONP010000017.1:0-95407 GCF_040544435.1 Undibacterium sp. GrIS 1.2 | reverse complement strand
CCAATACTGGGATCGGCGGCATTACCCCGAAACAAAAGCTAGCACTTGCCGCTTAGCCTCTACTTATCGGCCGCATTAAAAATGGGGGGATTACCTAGGTACCAATGTATTGCATTTAAGCGCATAGTCGACTCTCTTTTTTACTAGCTCTACCTGCTTCTCAAATATGTCAGTTGGATTTTTAATTCGGTTAGCAATAAAAATTATCGCGTCAGGTATAGATACTTCATCCAAAAAATCAGGGACATTTTTTTCGATTGGATTGTTTCTGTCTTTCAATCGCATTCGGTTTTTTTTGGGAGCCATTTTTAATGCTAACATAATGTTTTCTCGTTCATTTAGAAAAATCAGGCTGCCTTATCAAAATCACCTAAAACAATACCATTTATTGTCAAAGCGTCAAGATAATCCGCCCATGCTTGCATCATTTTTCGCCTTTCTGGGAGGTGTTCTGCATAGTTATAGGCAGCGCGGACTTGGTCTCGCTCTCCGTGCGCAAGTTGTCGCTCGATAGCGTCTCGATTCCAACCTTGTTCATTTAGAAGAGTCGACGCCATACTTCTAAAACCGTGTCCCGTCATTTCCTCCGAGCTGTAGCCTAATCTGCGCAGGGCGCCGTTGATTGTATTTTCGCTCATAGGACGATCTTTTGATCTTGCTCCAGGGAATAGATACTTTTCATCTCCCGTTAATGGTTTGATATCGTTGAGTATTTTTAACGCTTGGGTAGAGAGTGGCACGATATGCAGTGTACGCATCTTCATTTTCTCGGCGGGAATGCGCCATTCAGATGTTTCAAAATTAAATTCTGTCCACTCTGCGTGACGCAATTCTCCGGGGCGCACAAATAACAGCGGAGCAAGTTGTAAGGCACATTTAGTAACAAAGGTGCCTTCATAGCCATTGATCACATGTAATAAACTAGCAACGGCTTTAGGCTCGGTGATTGTGGGATGGTGTTTTTGCTTCGTTGGGGGAATTGCGCCTTTGAGGTCTGCTGAAATATCGCGTTCGGCGCGTCCAGTAGCAATCGCATAACGAAAGATTTGACCGCAATTTTGCAAGATCCTATGCGCTGTTTCAATTGCGCCTCTGCCTTCTACTCGTCGTAGCGTTTCCAATAGTTCTGGAGCTGTTATGTATTTGATATCTTTCTTGCCTAGCCAGGGGAATATATCAGCGTCAAGTCGATTAATGATTTTTGACGCATGATTTGCCACCCAGTTTGGGGAGTATTTTGAAAACCATTCGCGAGCAACGGTTTCAAACATACTTGTTGCATCAATAATTGCTGCTGACTTTTTGGCTTTCTTATGTGCAAGAGGATCGATACCTTCTGCAACGAGTTTTCTAGCGGCATCTCGTTTATCACGCGCTTCCTTGAGGCTAACTTCGGGATATACGCCGAGAGCCATTAATTTCTCTTTGCCATGGAGCCTGTATTTGAGGCGCCAGTATTTAGAGCCATTCACAGCGACCTCTAAATAAATGCCTCGTTCGTCGGCGAGACGAAAGGGCTTCTCAGTTGGTTTTGCCGTGCGGACTTGGATATCGGTGAGTGGCATGGGGGTATATCTCCCTAAGATATGTCGAATTTTTCTGGTGTACCCCCAAATATTCCCCCTGATACCCCCGGATGTCAATGGATGACATTGAACGTTAAAACATAAAAAAACCGCAGTCTCCTAGGAGATTTGCGGTTTTTTGTATTGCTTTAAACATCTTAAAACATGTAATTGGTGGAGACGGCGGGAATCGAACCCGCGTCCAGAAGTACTCTACAGACAGTTCTACATACTTAGTGCTGCCATTTAATTTAATCCATACGACGCGGACGCACACGCTTCGGCTGGACGAGTTGCCTATTATTTAGCCATTAGCCAAGTAACCCGACTTATAGCGATTCCCTATGAATGACTCTACTGCTGTTGCCAGCCCGCCCTAGGGAAGAAACGGTGTAGAGTTAGCAAGCAATTAAGCTGCTAATGCGTACGAGTTATCGTTTGCAGTTAGATAGTTCTGATTGTATTTACGAGGTAGTCAGGCCTCGGTATGCCCTGCGCTGCTTTGCAACCCCTGTCGAAGCCAGGTCGTCCCCAAACAGAGTTGTATTGTAACGCGTAACTAGGCGATGCGGTAATAATGCGTAATCTAATTAACTGTTTGAGCATGCTTGGCACGAATCAGCTCCAGCAGCTCTAGAGGGGAATCGACTATGCCACCAGCTTTCCAGTGGGTTGGTTCTACTGCGCCACAATATCCCCACGCTGCAGCAACCGTGTACATGCCTGCGGCGTTTCCAGCCTGGATATCTCTCAAATCGTCTCCAACATACCAACAATTCTGAGGTTTGATCTTGATTCGGCGCGCGGCTTCTAAAAGTGGAGCCGGGTGTGGCTTAGGGTGCGCTGTGGTATCTCCAGAAATGATGCACGCTGCATTTTGTAAGCCAATCAACGGGATTAGCAAATCGGTAAGCCGAGCTGCTTTATTCGTCACAACTCCCCAAACGATACCTAACTCTTCTAATCCTTTTAACAAATTTTGGATGTTTGTAAAAAGCTTGCTTTGATCAGCGATGTTATTTGCGTAGTTTTCTAAAAACTCTACACGCATTGCGTCGTACTCTGGGTGGTCTGGAATTACGTCAAATCCGGCTTTGAGGAGACCGCGTGCGCCGGCCGAGGCAAAAGGGCGCAGGCTTACGTATGGACTTGGTAACAATTGACGTTTACTGCGCATTAGATTGACTGCTGCCGCTAGATCGGGAGCTGTATCAGCTAATGTACCATCGAGGTCGAACAAAACTGCGAGGGGAGCTTGCATAGATTAATTTACTCTTATATCTGTCACATTGTATTAATTTGCTGTCGAGGATCGTAAGTCTGGACCTGATAGCCGGAAGTGACCATCCGCTAAGCAGGACGAGTGCAGGCTACGAGATAGTTGACGCTAGTGTCAAGATTAAGGGAGTAAATTTTTGTCAGCGGGTTGTAACCCATGCCTCTGAATGTATCGACTTGCAGGCCAGCGTTGCGAATGGCTTGCGACAGCTCGGCCGGAGTAATAAACTTGGCATAATCATGGGTTCCTTTTGGGAGCAGTTGCAGTAAATATTCTGCACCGATGATCGCAAACAGATACGATTTAAGATTGCGGTTAAGTGTGGAGAAGAAAACTTGCCCACCTGGTTTTACTAACGCAGTACAAGCTTGGATGACGGATGCAGGATTAGGGACATGTTCCAGCATTTCCATACAGGTGACTACATCATATTGTGCAGGTTCACGAGCAGCAATGTCTTCCGCAGCAATCTTCTCATAACGTACGCTGACGCCAGATTCTAGTCCGTGCAAGTCTGCGACCTTTAATGCTTTCTCAGACAAATCGATGCCTGTTACGTTGGCACCTTTTTTAGCCATCGATTCCGCTAATATTCCACCGCCACAGCCGATATCAATTACTTTTTTTCCGATGAGCGGGATTCGACTATTAATCCATTCAAGACGAAGTGGGTTTATTTCATGCAAAGGACGAAATTCAGATGTGGGATCCCACCAGCGATGAGCTAAGTCACTAAATTTTTGAATTTCTGCTGGATCGACGTTTTGAGTTGACATAATATTGGGCAAATGACTTTGCCACCTTACTTATAAAAGCATTATTGTAGGGCATATTTCGTCAGCGCATATAAGCTGCAGCAGCAATGAAAAAACCCTACCTAGGCAGGGTTTTGAGTAATTAGCCGGCCCGAGGGCAAACAAATTATTTTACGTTACGTGTACCAACAACTTCGATTTCTACGCGACGATTTTGTGCACGGCCTTCAGCTGTTTTGTTGTCAGCAACAGGTTGTTTTTTGCCTTTGCCTTCAGTGTAAACACGATTAGCTTCAATACCTTTGCTCACCAAATAAGCTTTAACAGCTTCTGCGCGTCTTACCGACAGTTTTTGGTTGTATGCATCGGAACCAACAGAATCAGTGTGACCAACAGCAATAACTACTTCGAGGTTAATACCTTGAAGCTTAGATGCCATGTCATCCAATTTTGTTTTTGCTTCAGATTTCAACACTGCTTTGTCGAAATCAAAGAATGCATCTGCCGCGAAAGTAACTTTCTCGGAAGTTGGCGCAGGTGGCACAACTACCGCAGGAGCTGGTGCTACCACTGCTGCAGGAGCTGGTGCTGGTGCAACAACTGGTTCTGGCTTAACTAGGGGGGCATCGCAACCTGGAACAGCATCTGCTGGTGTCCAGTAACCTGTACGCCAGCACAAACCAAACGGATCACGAACAATAACGCCACGACCATCTTGAACGTAAGCACTGTTTGGTGTGCTTGCTTTGATGTCCGTCATGTCTTGCGCGGATGCTGAAAAAGCGGCTACTGAGGAAGCTGCGATAACGAGTTTTACTAAATTTTTCATATTTCTCCTCTCGGGTGAGATTTCTATCGCAGAATTAACTGCGCGAATTGCTGCATAAAATCGGATACTACCACGTGCTTGATTACAATACTATTTCAGTATCAATTTCTGACAATGAATTCATACTCTTACATCAATCATTTTGCCATAAGACAGATTGGCGAGCCAAAATTGTTAAATTAAGAAAGTAACATTTTGTGTGCGTGTCGTCTTTTAACAACCGACCTCGCCGCACGAATACGCTTAGACCTCATATCATTCGTTATTTTAACACCTAGATGTTTGTCTTGAAATCGCTTGGTCTTGAATGCTTAGCTTAAACGCAAAATTAAGTCCTGGTAAATATTTATACCTATTTATTGCGCAAATAAGTTCAAGGAGAGTCGTTACTATTTTTGTATTGTTCATTGATGATGCTTAGAAAGTGTTCAATATATAAAAAAGCACTCTAAGCAATTCGCTAATGCTCATTTAATATGGAATCTTGCGTATGGGCTTGCTTAGCAACGATCAATACTTACTATGATATAACTGATTATCACCTTGGTAGCTAAGTTCAAAAACCACATGAACAGCATGATTGGCATGTTAAAATCAATAGCTAAGCGTTGAAAATAGATGGCTAAATTTTCATATTCGAAGGTCTTTTAAGTTGTAGTTTTTAGGCACGAGTTTGATTGCAAGTCATTTTCAACCCATCGTTATTTAACCAAGCTCTAAATTGCCGGCCCGCCAATGGATCAATTCGCTAAAGAAACACTCCCGATTTCCCTTGAAGAAGAAATGCGCAAGAGCTACCTCGATTACGCCATGAGCGTGATCGTTGGTCGTGCCTTGCCGGACGTACGTGATGGCTTAAAGCCTGTGCACAGACGCGTGTTATTCGCCATGCACGAAATGAACAACGTGTATAACCGTCCATTTGTAAAATGCGCACGTGTAGTTGGTGAAGTCATGGGTAAATATCATCCCCACGGTGATGCATCAATTTATGACACTTTGGTACGGATGGCACAGGATTTCTCCTTGCGCTACACCTTGGTCGACGGTCAGGGTAACTTTGGTTCGGTGGATGGCGATAATGCTGCTGCGATGCGTTATACCGAGTGCCGACTAGATAAAATCGCCAATGAAATTCTGGCTGATATCGAAAAAGAAACCGTCGATTTTGTTCCTAACTATGATGGTAAAGAGCGCGAGCCGTCAGTATTGCCGACGCGCATTCCTAACCTGCTGATCAATGGTGCCTCCGGTATTGCGGTTGGTATGGCGACCAATATTCCGCCGCATAATATTACTGAAATCATTAATGGTGCCTTGCATGTCTTGCGCAATGCAGATTGCACAATTGACGAACTGATCGAAATTATTCCTGCGCCAGATTTCCCTACTGGCGGGATTATTTATGGTGTCTCTGGCGTGCGTGACGGTTACCGCACGGGGCGGGGGCGCGTAGTAATGCGTGCTAAGACGCATTTTGAGGAATTTGGTAAAGAAAATCGTACTGCTCTGATCGTCGATGAGTTGCCTTACCAAGTAAATAAAAAATCTTTGCTAGAACGAATCGCTGAGTTGGTGCGAGATAAAAAACTCGACGGTATCTCTGATATTCGTGATGAGTCAGATAAATCCGGTATGCGCGTTGTGGTTGAATTGAAGCGCGGTGAAGTACCGGAAGTTGTGCTCAATAATTTGTACAAGCAAACCCAATTACAAGATACTTTCGGCATGAACATGGTGTCATTGGTAAATGGTCAGCCAAAGTTATTGAACTTGAAGCAGATGCTGGATTGCTTCCTGTCACATCGTCGTGAAGTTGTAACGCGTCGCACTGTATTTGAGCTTCGTAAAGCTCGTGAGCGCGGCCACGTGCTGGAAGGTCTGGCAGTTGCGTTAGCAAATATCGATGACTTCATTGCCATCATCAAAGCTGCACCGACACCGCCATTGGCTAAGTTGGAATTGATGAATCGTGCTTGGGATAGCTCCATGGTGCGTGAGATGTTGATACGCACTGCTGCTGATAATCCTGCTGGTATCGATGCATTCCGTCCAGAGAATTTACCTAAGCATTACGGTATTCAAAAAGATGGTTTGTACAAACTGTCCGACGATCAGGCGCAAGAAATTTTGCAAATGCGTTTGCAACGCTTGACTGGTCTGGAACAAGATAAGATCGTTAACGAATACAAAGACGTCATGTCTGTCATCGCTGACTTGCTGGATATTTTGTCCAAGCCCGAGCGTGTTACCGTCATCATCACTGATGAGTTGACAGCAGCGCGTAATGAATACGGTGAAGGCAACAAAGACGTACGCCGCTCCGAGATTACACACAATGCCACAGATTTAGAAACCGAAGATCTGATCACGCCAGTCGATATGGTGGTCACGCTCTCACACACCGGTTACATGAAGTCGCAGCCATTATCGGAATATCGTGCGCAAAAACGCGGTGGTCGTGGCAAGCAAGCGACAGCGACAAAAGATGATGACTGGATCGAACAATTGTTCGTGGCAAATACGCATGATTACATCTTGTGCTTCTCGAACCGCGGTCGCCTCTACTGGTTAAAAGTTTGGGAAGTACCGCAAGGTTCTCGCAATTCACGCGGTAAGCCTATCGTGAACATGTTCCCATTGCAGGACGGCGAAAAAATTACAGTGATCTTGCCACTATCTGGTGACAACCGCAGCTTCCCTGAAGATCACTATATTTTCATGGCGACCAGTCTTGGTACCGTGAAAAAGACACCGCTGAACGATTTTAGTAATCCACGTAAAGCCGGCATTATTGCAGTCGATTTGGATGAAGGCGATTTCCTGATCGGTGCTGCACTGACTGACGGCAAGCACGATGTGATGCTGTTCTCAGATTCCGGTAAAGCGGTGCGCTTTGACGAGAACGACGTACGTCCTATGGGACGTACTGCACGTGGTGTGCGTGGTATGAATTTGGAAGAGGGGCAGCAAGTCATCGCATTGTTGGTTGCTGAGAATGAGCAACAGTCAGTCTTGACGGCCACTGAAAACGGCTTTGGCAAACGTACTCCAATTTTGGAATATACACGTCATGGTCGTGGCACTAAAGGCATGATTGCGATCCAGACTTCTGAGCGTAACGGTAAAGTTGTAGCAGCAACCTTGGTCGACACCAATGATGAAATTATGTTGATCACTACGGGTGGTGTCTTGATCCGTACACGGGTATCTGAAATCCGTGAAATGGGACGTGCAACGCAAGGTGTTACTTTGATCGCTGTTGAAGACGGCACCAAGCTGTCTGGTTTGCAACGCATTGTTGAAACTGACGTCGATGTCGATTCGATTATTGAGTTAGATACAGACAATGGCGCCGAAGGCGAACAAGCCGCAACGGAATAAGTAGTGACGATGATGACTGACGCTACCGACGCAACCGCCAATGTGATTGATACAGTGACCGATAGCGTGACTAATACCATGACCAATAACGGGACAGCGATTTACAATTTTTCTGCTGGTCCTGCCGTATTACCTAAAGAGGTGTTGCAGCAGGCAGCAGCAGAAATGTTGAACTGGCATGGTAGCGGCATGTCGGTCATGGAAATGAGTCATCGCGGACCAGAATTTATGTCGATTATTGCAGCAGCGCAAAGTGATCTGCGCGAGCTGCTGGCAGTACCGGATAATTACAAAATTCTGTTTCTGCAAGGTGGTGGTTTAGGTGAAAACGCAATTGTCCCCATGAACCTGATGGGGCGCAAGCCGCAGCCGGCAACTGCAGATTTTATTCACACGGGCTCATGGACTGCGAAGTCGATCAAAGAAGCGCATAAGTACGGTAATGTGAACGTTGCCGCTTCAGCAGAAGACAATGGACATACTGCAATCCCGGCACGTGAAAGCTGGAAGTTGTCTCAAGACGCAGCTTACGTGCATATCTGTACCAACGAAACGATCGATGGCGTTGAATACCAGTTCGCACCGGATGTGAATGCCGATACGGGCGGCGCGCCTATTGTGGCTGATATGTCCTCGCATATTCTGTCGCGCGTGATTGATGTTGCCAAATATGGTGTGATTTTTGGTGGCGCACAAAAAAATATCGGCCCCGCCGGTTTGACGATTGTTATTGTGCGTGACGATTTACTTGGCGATGCGTTACCAATTTGCCCGTCAGCATTTAACTGGAAAATTGTTGCAGACAATGATTCCATGTACAACACGCCGCCCACGTATGCGATCTATATTGCAGGCTTGGTATTCCAATGGCTAAAGCGCCAGGGTGGTGTCGCAGCGATGGAGCAAAAAAATATCGCCAAAGCGCAATTGTTGTACGACTATCTAGACGCCTCAAATTTTTACGTCAATCGGGTTGCTAAGGATTGCCGTTCACGTATGAACGTGCCGTTCTTTTTGAATGACGAAAGTTTAAATGCGGAGTTTTTAGCGCAAGCCAAGCAACACGGGTTGTTGCAATTAAAAGGACATAAATCAGTCGGCGGTATGCGTGCCTCGATTTATAACGCGATGCCGATCGAAGGCGTACAAGCCCTGGTTAGTTTTATGAAAGAATTTGCCCGCGCTCATGCATGAGCGGCGAGCAACCTGATAGCTTCTTTTCTTTAGCCCTTTCTTTGCATGGCACTCACCATCACCTGGAAACCGTGGCGCTAAAGACAACGACCAAAAGTCGGAAGAGAGGCTAGCATCATTGCCATCACGCTACGCTAACCAGCGAGAATGGTGTGAGTGTGACTGGTACAAGTGTGAAGTATACAGCGACGTTTTCAACAACTCGCTAAACGGTTTTTAGGTTTCTTATGAGCGATAACAAATTATTCCCTCTGCGTCAGAAAATTGACGCCATCGATACACAAATACTCTCGTTATTAAATGAGCGCGCACGTGTTGCGGAAGAGGTCGGCCATGTCAAGGCAGAGACCAATGCACCCGTATTCCGGCCAGAGCGCGAGGCGCAAGTTTTACGCAGCGTCGCTGAACGTAATCCCGGCCCCTTAGCGAGTCAGGATATTCAATTGATTTTCCGTGAAATTATGTCGGCTTGCCGGGCACTGGAACGTCGAGTAGTAGTGGCATTTTTGGGGCCGGTCGGTACTTTCAGTGAGCAAGCGGTGTATCAGCAATTTGGGCATGCGATTCAAGCTTTACCCTGCGTATCGATTGACGAAGTATTCCGTGCAACCGAGGCGGGTACCGCAGATTTCGGCGTCGTGCCGATTGAAAATTCAACGGAGGGCGCGATCAACCGCACCCTCGATTTACTGCTCCAGACCAGCCTTGCAATCAGTGGTGAATTAGCGATTCCGGTACAGCATAGTTTGATGACTAAAACTGGCACGATGGATGGTGTGACGCGGATTTGCGCGCACTCGCAAGCGTTAGCGCAATGTCAGGCCTGGTTGAATCAGCATTATCCTCATATCGAACGTCAAGCCATGGCATCCAATGCAGAAGCCGCCCGTATAGCCAGCGGTGACGCAACGATGGCAGCGATTGCTAGTGAAATCGCGGGACAGCAATATCAGCTTGGCGTAGTTAGTGCGCACATTCAGGATGATCCTCACAATCGTACGCGTTTTGCTGTGATTGGACGTTTGCAAACAACGCCGAGCGGTAAGGATCAGACCTCTTTGGTATTGGCCGTACCAAATAAAGCCGGCGCAGTTTACAACTTGCTTGCCCCATTATCCAAGCATGGCGTGTCAATGACGCGCTTCGAGTCGCGGCCAGCGCGCACCGGCAATTGGGAATATTATTTTTACGTCGATGTAGAAGGCCATGTAATGGATGAGAAGGTGGCTAAAGCCATGACGGATTTAAATAACAACGCGGCCTTCTTTAAGATACTAGGTTCTTATCCTTGCACTGTTTGATGAAATAAAGCTCGGTAAAAAGTTTTTTAAAATCTCTATTGTTAGATGTCCAGTACAAATAAGCCTCTCAAGCCAAAAATGCTCCAAGAGCCTTGCAAACAATGGACGACTAATTTTGAAGGATTTATAAAATCTCATTCTTGAGCGAATCGAGGCGCAGCTATTGCTTGCAAAACCATAAAGCCTTGCAACGCCGAAGTAGTGCTGCGCTGAGTTAGCAAACACGTTCTGGCGCTGTATCTCGATTAAAGATATTTTAGAAGTCCCTTTTTTGTAAATCCAGCCTGACGCTGGACAATTTCTGGAGCAGCTATGTCTACACAATTTGGTCCCGCCTATGTTCGCGCAATTGCCCCTTACCAAGGCGGCAAGCCTATCTCTGAAGTGGCGCGTGAATTTGGTCTAGACGAATCAAAAATCGTCAAACTGGCATCGAATGAAAATCCGCTCGGTGTACCGCAATCTGCGCAAGCAGCAATGCTGAAAGCTGCTGCTGATCTGGGGCGCTATCCTGATGCAAATGGCTTTGAATTAAAAGCCGCGATCATGGCGAAATACAATGTGCCGCAAGATTGGATTACCTTAGGCAATGGCAGTAACGACATTCTGGAATTGGCTGCACATTCTTTTGTTGAGCCAGGCCAGTCGGTCGTATTTGCACAATATTCATTTGCCGTGTATCCATTGGCGACGCAAGCCGTTGGCGGACGCGCGATTGTGGTTGCGGCGAAAGATTTTGGACATGATCTAGTCGCAATGGCGGCAGCAATTACTGCGGATACTAAATTAGTTTTCATCGCCAATCCTAACAATCCGACAGGGACGTTTTTGCCGGCGGCGGAGATCGAAGCCTTCCTGAAAAAAGTGCCTGTCGATGTCGTTGTCGTTCTCGATGAAGCGTATAACGAATTCCTCGCCGCCGACTTGCAATATGACTCTATCGCCTGGGTCAGACAGTTCCCTAATTTGCTGGTATCGCGCACTATGTCCAAGGCGTATGGCCTGGCTGGTTTGCGTATTGGTTTTGGGATTGCACAACCGGGCATCACTGATTTATTGAACCGTGTACGCCAGCCGTTTAACGTCAATTCAATGGCGCAAGCTGCTGCTGTCGCTGCCTTGAATGATGCAGAGTTTTTGCAAAAAAGCGCAAAACTGAATGCGGATGGTTACGTCCAGCTGACCAGCGCGTTTAAAGAGTTGAGTCTCGATTTTGTGCCATCTTTTGGCAACTTTGTATTAGTCAAAGTCGGTAATGAAGACAGCGCGGGCGCACGTATCAATCTGGAGTTGCTCAAGCGCGGCATCATCGTGCGTCCAGTCGGCAATTACGGCTTGCCGCAGTTCCTGCGTATTTCTATTGGTTTGCCAGAAGAGAATGCGGCATTTATCACCGCTCTAAAAGAGATACTGGCTGCCTGAAACATGATGACGAGTGACGACAAGTTGAAGTCGATAGCACCGCAAGACCAGCAACAGCACCGGCTGAAGCGGGTCGCCATCTTTGGCGTTGGTCTGATTGGCGGCTCATTCGCTTTAGCCTTAAAAAAGGCGGGCGCAGTTGAGCACGTGGTGGGCGTCGGTCGCAGCTTGGCATCCTTGCAGCGTGCGCAGCAACTCGGCATCATTGATGAGATTGCTGATTCCGCTGCCGCCGCAGTGCGGGATGCCGATCTGGTATTGATCGCTGCGCCAGTCGCACAGACGGCAGCGATCTTGTCCTCGATTCAGCCTTATTTACAGCCCAATACTATTGTGACTGATGCCGGTAGCACTAAGTCGGATGTAGTTGCCGCAGCACGGCAAGTGATGGGCAATCAGCTCGCGCAATTTGTGCCCGCGCACCCGATTGCAGGACGTGAACAAAATGGTCCGGACGCTGCGCTGGCCGATTTATATGTAGGCAAAAAAGCCGTGATCACGAGCTTGCCTGAGAACACGGATGAGGCGGTTGCCAGAGTCGCGTATGCGTGGCAGCAATGCGGCGCTATCATTCATCATCTCAGTCCGGCAGAACACGATGCAGTGTTCGCATCTATCAGTCATTTGCCACATTTGCTGGCGTACGCTCTGGTGGACGACATTGCGCGCAAGCCGCATGCGGATACTTTATTTCAATATGCTGCCAGCGGTTTTCGCGACTTTACGCGGATCGCTGGTTCGTCGCCAGAGATGTGGCGTGATATTACCTTGGCGAACCGAGCTGCCATGTTGCAGGAACTTGATTCCTACACGGCACGACTAGCAATTTTGCGTGAGCATTTAGTGAACGCCAACGCATCTGGGATCGAATCGATTTACAGTCATGCGCAGGCGGCACGACATAACTGGATTAAGGCGATAGAAGCCGCTGAGAAGCAGAACAAAGAGGGTGGGGATTGAGCTTCAGATGTTATGGCTTAGGTGCTGTGATTACCTGATTGATTTAATATACTCCCCTTATTTTTTTATAAAATAGCCTTATTGTCTAATAATTCTATGGACAACTTAAATATACCCTAGTGGAGTATGGATTGTGGGGGGTAAAAGTATTGTCAGTATTTGCGCAAAACTGCTTCGGCTGCGTTGCCGATTCTGGTCATGCTCCTACTTTTACTGATATAAGGCGGAGATTCCAAAGCGCTAAGCTATCAGGCTAATGTTTTGGTCGCTAGTCCTTGCCTGAGAAATTTGCCTAAGCCCTAATTACTTTTCACCAAAATTTAAAAAATAGCAGTTTCCTACCAGTTCTCGTTATCACCTAACATCTGTATGAGTCCATCAGCCAAATGAGTCAAGCCGCTAAACATTATCCACATTACCTCGATTTGCATCCTGTAATGCAGGCACAAGGCACAGTGCGTTTGCCAGGTTCTAAAAGTATTTCAAACCGCACCTTGCTTCTGGCCGCGCTAGCACAAGGCACTACGCAGATTTTGGAGTTGCTGGCGTCTGACGACACCTTAGTCATGCTGACGGCGTTGCAAAAGCTTGGCGTACATTGGACACAGGACGGTGCAACCCAGAATTACACCGTGACTGGCGTGGATGGTGTATTGCCGCAGCATCAGGCTGATTTATTTATGGGTAATGCAGGTACGGCGATCCGTCCGCTGGTCGCTGCTCTGGCAGTGATTGGTGGCGACTACACCTTGCACGGCGTCTCGCGTATGCATGAGCGGCCGATCGGTGATCTGGTCGATGCGTTAAACCAAGTCGGTGCGCAGATTGAGTACACCGGTAATCCTGGCTTCCCACCGCTGCACATTCGTCGCGGTCACATTCATGCGCATTGTTTGCAAGTCAAAGGTAATGTCTCCAGTCAATTTTTGACCGCATTGCTAATGGCAGCGCCGCTGATGGCGCGTGATCATGATGTAACGATTGAAGTGATTGGTGAGTTGATTTCTAAACCCTATATCGAAATCACCTTGAATCTGATGCAGCGTTTTGGCGTAACTGTGCAACGCGATGGCTGGCAAGCATTTACGATTGCGACAGGTCAGCGATATGTGTCGCCAGAGGTGATTCATGTCGAAGGTGACGCATCGTCTGCGTCTTATTTTCTTGCAGCAGGCGCGATTGCTGGCGGGCCAGTACGGGTCGAAGGCGTTGGTTTGCATAGTATCCAGGGCGATGTGCGTTTTGCAGAAGCCTTGGAGAAAATGGGCGCGACAATCACACGTGGTGACAACTGGATAGAGGCTAAATCGAATGGCGTATTGCAAGCCATCGATATGGATTTCAACCATATCCCCGATGCAGCGATGACGATTGCGGTTGCTGCTTTGTATGCCAATGGCACCACGACTTTGCGTAATATTGCCAGCTGGCGCGTTAAGGAAACAGATCGCATCGCCGCCATGGCGACAGAGCTGCGTAAGCTCGGTGCGCTGGTCGAAGAGGGTGCAGATTATATGACCGTCACCCCGCCTGCCGAGATTTTGCCTGCTACTATTGATACTTACGATGATCACCGCATGGCAATGTGTTTTTCCCTTGCTACTTTGGATGGCGCTGCTCGTCGCGGCGCTGCAATGCGTATCAATGATCCTAAATGCGTAGCGAAAACTTTCCCCGATTATTTCGAGGCGTTTGCCAAAATTAACCATAAGGAATTGTTTTGATGATGTCGATAGTGCCAGTAATTACGATTGATGGACCAACTGCCTCCGGCAAAGGTACGGTGGCGCACCGCGTTGCCAAGCAGTTAGGATTCCACTACCTGGATTCTGGCGCCTTATATCGCTTAACGGCTTTGTCGGCGCAGCAAAAACACATTGCCTTAGATGATGAAATTAGTCTGGCCGCATTAGCACGTGAGCTGCCGTGTCGTTTTGTACATGGCCATGTGTTGCTTGATGATAAAGATGTTACTGACGCCGTCAGAGCGGAATCTATTGGTGTTGCGGCTTCAAAAATCGCAGTATTGCCAGAGCTCAGAAAAGCCTTGGTCGATTTGCAAGTTGCATTCCGTTATGCGCCCGGATTAGTGGCAGATGGACGTGATATGGGGACGGTGATTTTTCCTGACGCAACCCAGAAAATTTATCTTACGGCAAGTGTTGATGCCCGCGCATCAAGACGATATAAGCAATTGATTGAAAAGGGTTTTTCTGCTAATATGGAAGACTTGATAAAGGATTTGACGGAACGCGATGCGAGAGATAGTGCCCGCACCGCAGCGCCGCTCAAGCCAGCATCAGGGGCATATATCCTCGACACATCAGCAATGGGGGTCGAGCAGGCGGTGCAAACCGTACTGGATTTATATGCTGCAACATGCAAATTAGCAAGCCAATAAATGTTCTAAAAAGCCTGCAAATGAATTTGATTCTCAATCAATTTATCTTTTGAAAATCAATGTTGAAGTGCCCAAGCTGATGCAAAGTCAGTGCGGGTTTGTTTAACCTAACCCAGTGTACACAGCGCTTTTGCCGTGTTCTGGATAACTCGAGTACCCTATGTCTACTGTTTTTATGTCCCAAGATTTTGCTACCGGTGCAGATAGCTTCGCAGCTTTATTCGAAGAATCCCTGTCACGTCAGGATATGCGTTCCGGTGAAGTAATCTCTGCTGAAGTCGTTCGTATCGACCACAATTTCGTGATCGTGAACGCTGGCCTCAAATCTGAAGCCTTTATCCCTGTTGAAGAATTCAAAAACGACCAAGGTGAGCTGGAAGTTAACATCGGCGATTTCGTTTCCGTAGCGATTGATTCGCTGGAAAACGGTTTCGGCGACACAATTTTGTCACGCGACAAAGCAAAACGTCTAGCCTCATGGCTCGCGCTGGAAAAAGCGCTGGAGTCTGGCGAGATTGTTACTGGTACCGTCAATGGTAAAGTTAAAGGTGGTTTGACTGTTCTCACGAACGGCATCCGCGCTTTCTTGCCAGGTTCTTTGGTTGATACACGCCCAGTTAAGGATACAACTCCTTACGAAGGCAAGACCATGGAATTCAAGGTTATCAAGCTGGATCGTAAGCGTAACAACGTCGTTCTGTCCCGCCGCGCTGTAGTTGAAGCGTCTATGGGCGAAGAGCGTCAAAAACTGATGGAAACCCTGAAAGAAGGCACAGTTGTTACTGGTATCGTTAAAAATATCACTGACTACGGCGCGTTCGTGGATCTGGGCGGTATTGACGGCCTGTTGCACATTACTGATCTGGCATGGCGTCGTGTACGTCACCCTTCAGAGGTGTTGACAGTTGGTCAAGAAATCACTGCAAAAATCCTGAAATTTGACCAAGAGAAAAATCGCGTTTCTCTGGGCGTAAAACAATTGGGCGATGATCCATGGACTGGTCTGTCACGTCGTTACCCACAACACACACGTCTGTTCGGTAAAGTAACCAATCTGACTGACTACGGCGCGTTTGTTGAAGTCGAGCAAGGTATTGAAGGTTTGGTTCACGTTTCCGAAATGGATTGGACTAACAAAAACGTAGCACCAAATAAAGTTGTTCAATTGGGCGACGAAGTTGAAGTCATGGTTCTGGAAATCGACGAAGATCGTCGTCGTATCAGCCTCGGTATGAAACAGTGCAAAGCCAATCCTTGGGATGATTTTGCGATCAACCATAAGAAAGGTGACAAAGTTCGCGGCGCGATCAAGTCCATCACTGATTTCGGCGTGTTCATTGGTTTGTCCGGCAATATCGACGGTTTGGTGCATTTGTCTGATTTGTCCTGGAACGAAACTGGCGAAGAAGCAGTTCGCGGCTTCAAAAAAGGTGACGAACTGGAAGCAATCGTTCTGGCAATCGATGTTGAGCGTGAGCGCGTTTCTTTGGGTGTTAAACAACTCGAAGGCGACCCATTCAATAACTACTGCGCAATGAACGACAAAGGTGCAGTCGTTGTTGGTACAGTTAAATCTGTTGAAGCTAAGGGCGCAGTGATCCAATTGGCTGATGATGTTGAAGGCTACTTGCGTGCCTCCGAAATCTCCCGTGACCGCGTGGAAGATGCCGGTACACACCTGAAAGTTGGCGATAGCGTTGAAGCCTTGGTATTGAACATTGATCGCAAAGCACGTGGCATTCAATTGTCTATCAAAGCAAAAGATAGCGTTGAAACACAAGAAGCAATGCAAAAAATGTCTTCTGACTCGAACTCCAATGCAGCTTCTGGCACTACAAGCTTAGGCGCGTTGTTGAAAGCTAAGTTCGATAATAAGAACTAAGCATCAACTTAGATACTGAGTTTTAGATGACAAAGTCTGAGTTGATTGCTCGCTTGGCAGAGCGATATCCACAGCTGGTTGCAAAAGATGTGGATGTCGCTGTCAAAACCATTCTGGATGCAATGTCCGATGTGCTGGCTAATGGTCAGCGCATCGAAATCCGTGGTTTTGGCAGCTTTGCCTTGAACAGTCGGCCTCCCCGCATTGGACGTAATCCTAAGTCTGGTGACAAAGTGATGGTTCCCGAAAAACGGGTTCCACACTTTAAACCAGGTAAAGAATTGCGTGAAAGAGTGGACGCCATGGTAGGGCAACCGATACAAGACGATTAAGAGAAGGTCGTCACTTCGGTGGCCTGCGTCTTAAAAAGTATGCAAAAAAATGAAAGCGGTATATCGGTCTGACCGATGTGCCGTTTTTTTTCACGTACAATTTCAAGCATGCGTTTGTTGAATCATAATTTGCATATTCATTTTTGATTGAATAGATAGATTCTGCTGTGATACAGCAAATTACTTGTAAACAACCGAGTTTGTGTTACGGTGTCAAAAACTCTATAAGAGCCCAGATAGGATACTGTTATGAAAATTATTTCCAGAATTATTACCCTCATTTTATTCATCGCTTTTTTTGGTTTTGCGATCAAAAATGATCAGATCGTTACCTTGCAATATTTCTTTGGTTACCAACAATCGGCACCTTTAGTGATCTTGTTGTTGGTCTTCTTCCTCTCTGGCGGAGTGCTAGGCATTTTGGCGATGGTACCCATGGTTTACCGTCATAAGCGCGATATCTCAAAACATAAAAAAACAATCGCAGAAATAGAAAGTGAAAGATTGGCCGCCCAACGCGCCAGTACCGAGGCACCTCAACCGGATAGTGTTCGTAATATTTAACACCACTAAAGCGATAATAAAAATATGGAATTTGATATCTGGTGGTTGCTTGGCATTCCCCTATTTTTTTCACTTGGCTGGATTGCTGCCCGGGTCGATATCCGTCAGCTTCTCTCCGAATCCCGTAGTTTGCCTCGAGGTTATTTTAGAGGTCTAAATTTTCTATTAAACGATCAACACGATAAAGCAATCGATGCTTTTATCGAGATTGTTAAACTTGATCCTGAGACGGTAGAGTTGCACTTTGCGCTAGGTAATTTATTCCGCCGTCGTGGCGAAACAGAACGCGCTATTCGTGTCCACCAAAACTTGTTATCCCGTCCTGATTTACCACTTGATCAGCAAACACAGGCAATGTTTGAGCTAGGTCAGGATTACCTCAAAGCTGGTTTATTAGATCGAGCTGAAGAAACTTTTAATCAGCTAGTTGCTGGTCAATATGCAATACAAGCCAGGCGCGCTTTGCTGGAAATTTATCAGCGTGAAAAAGAATGGGCAAGGGCGATTGAGGCAGCTTATGCATTACAAGAATCTGGTGCTGGCGGTCGACAAAAAGAAATCGCTCAATTCTATTGTGAGATTGCGCAGGACGAATTGGTACATACGCATCCTGATGCAGCATTAGCGATGTTAGATAAAGCCTTAGCAGCAGATCGTCATAACGTGCGTGCCGCAATTCTGATGGGGGATGTACATCTTACTAACGGTGATATAGAAAAGGCCTTGTTAGCCTGGCGCAGGGTAGAGCAGCAAAGTGTTCCTCATGTTGCCTTGGTAGCGCAAAGATTGATGGATGGATATCGCAAGCTTGAGAGACCTCAGGAGGGTTTGAATTTACTCAGAGGCTATCTTGCCGAAGCATCTTCAATCGATCTGTTGGAGGTCGTATTTAAGGCGACTCTGGAGTTGGATACAGTTAGCGCAGCAAATCAGTTAGTGAGTGACGAGTTACGTAGAACGCCGACCTTGTTAGGCTTGGATAAACTGCTTGATGCCCGTTTGATGTCAGCACCTCCCGAGATAATGCCTGAGCTATCGATGGTGAAAAATTTGGTACATGGATATGCACAAAAATTAGCACGCTACCAGTGTTCCCATTGTGGTTTTAAAGCGCGTCAATTTTATTGGCAATGTCCGGGATGTAGTCGCTGGGAAACGTATCCGCCACGTCGTACAGAAGAATTAAACGTAATGAATTAATTTTTTATTTTTGTAAAAATAAAAATGTAAAAACTTAAATAGGATTGTGATCACAACATGAAAATTACAATTATTGGTACGGGTTACGTTGGCTTAGTGACTGGTGCCTGTTTGGCAGAACTCGGTAACGATGTATTTTGCCTTGACGTTGATCAGCGCAAAATCGATATTTTAAATAATGGTGGGATTCCTATTCATGAGCCAGGCCTGGAAGAATTAGTGGCGCGTAACCGTGCTGCTGGCCGTATCCAGTTTTCTACGGATATCGAGGCTAGTGTCAGCCATGGTGACGTACAGTTTATTGCAGTCGGTACTCCACCGGATGAAGACGGTTCTGCCGACTTGCAATATGTCTTGGCCGCTGCGCGCAATATCGGCAAATATATGACTGGCTTTAAAGTCATAGTCGATAAATCTACTGTGCCAGTTGGTACGGCTGATAAGGTTTCGAGCGCTGTAAAAACGGAGTTAATTGCACGTAATTCAGATGGTCAATTCTCCGTTGTATCCAATCCAGAATTTTTGAAAGAGGGGGCAGCAGTCGAAGATTTTATGCGCCCTGATCGGATTGTGATTGGTTGCGACGATACGCCACAGGGTAATCAGGCACGCTCACAGATGAAGAAGCTGTATATGCCTTTTAACCGCAATCATGAGCGCACTTATTGGATGGATGTACGTTCTGCTGAATTTACGAAATACGCTGCTAACGCTATGTTGGCGACGCGTATCTCGTTTATGAATGAATTAGCCAATCTAGCAGATCATGTTGGTGCTGATATTGAGGCCGTGCGGCACGGGATTGGCTCTGATCCGCGTATTGGGCATAGTTTCTTATACGCTGGTTGTGGCTATGGTGGCTCTTGCTTTCCTAAAGACGTACAAGCCCTTGAACGTACGGCGCAAGACTATGGTTTAGATTTATTAGTTTTACAAGCCGTTGAAGCTGTAAATGAGCAGCAAAAATTGGTACTTGGTAAGAAAATCGTCAAGCGATTTGGTGATGACCTCAGCGGTAAGCATTTTGCGATTTGGGGTCTGGCATTTAAACCGAATACTGATGATATGCGCGCTGCTTCTTCTCGTGTTTTGTTGGCGGAATTATTGCGTAAAGGCGCCACTGTTGCGGTTTATGATCCCGTTTCTATGCCTGAAGCCAAGCGGGTTTTTGCACTGGATTTTGCTGATACTCCAGAATTATTAGAGAAAATTCGCTTTGCCAGTAATCCTATGGATGCCTTGGTAAAAGCAGATGCATTAGCGATTGTGACCGAGTGGAAAGCATTTCGTAGTCCAGATTTTGACCAAGTTAAATCGCTTCTGACGCAGCCTGTTATTTTTGATGGACGTAATTTATTTGAGCCTGCTGTGATGACCGAAATCGGTATCGAATACCATGGCATCGGTCGCTCAGTGTTGACGCGCGGATGATCAGTATGCTGGAATCTAAGCGTATTTTGGTCGCTGGCGACGTCATGTTGGATCGCTATTGGTTTGGTGACGTTAACCGGATTTCTCCTGAGGCACCTGTACCTATTGTTCGTGTTGAAAGACGCGAGGAACGTCTTGGTGGTGCCGCTAATGTGGCGCGCAACACGGTAGCGTTGGGTTTGCAGGCGGGTTTGTTAGGTGTGATTGGTGAGGACGAGGCGGGTCATATCGTTGAGGGCTTATTGACTCAGTCTGGCATTACTAGTTATTTAAGCCGTGATACAAGCATTTCTACCATCATTAAGTTACGCGTCATCGGCCGCCAGCAACAACTACTGCGAATTGACTTTGAAGAAAAACCTACTGAGCATGTACTCAAAGATAAACTATCCCGTTTTAACGCTCTGATTGCCGATTACGATTTAATTGTCTTGTCCGATTATGCCAAAGGTAGTCTGGTCAATGTGGCGGAGATGATTTCTGCTGCCCGTCTTGCTGGTAAGCCAGTATTGGTAGATCCGAAAGGAAGTGATTTTCTACGCTACACTGGCGCCACAATGTTGACACCTAATAAGTCTGAATTGCGCCAAGTCATTGGTGAGTGGGCAAATGAGGCAGAGCTGACAGAGAAAGTCCAGGCACTACGTCAAAAATTAGATTTACAGGCATTGCTGCTCACTCGCTCTGAAGAGGGAATGAGTTTATACACAGCAACAGAGGTAACGCATGTACCCGCTATGGCGCGTGAAGTGTATGACGTTTCTGGTGCTGGAGACACCGTGATTGCAACTATGGCAGCAAGTATCGCGTCTGGTATGAGCTTACAAGATGCCGTAATGCTTGCCAATCGTGCTGGCGGTATTGTGGTAGGTAAGCTAGGTACTGCTACGGTTTCTAAAGAAGAGTTATTTGCTTCTGTCAATTAATGTTAATTTAATGTTAATATTGTTTTGACTGTCAACCTGTATGGCCGCAAGTCGTTAATTGATACAGAACGAGATACATCGTTCTATCTGGTCTGGCAGTTAAATAGACGTAGTTAATTTACTTAATTCGGGAGTATTCATATGTTCAAGAAATTATTATTAGCAGTCGCAGCAATGGTCGTCTCTATGGGATTTGCCTTTGCTGATGTTGATGTAAATAAAGGTGATCAAGCTGCTTTGGATGGTATCAAAGGTATTGGTCCTGCCAAATCTAAAGCGATTATTGACGAACGTACTAAAGGTGGCAATTTCAAAGATTGGACTGATTTTGAAACTCGCGTCAAAGGTGTTGGTGCAAAAAGTGCAGTCAAATTGTCTGAGGCCGGTTTGACCGTCAACGGTCAGGCTAAGACTGGTGCGCCAGCAAAGCCTGCAGTAGAAAAAGTCGCTAAACCGATGAAAGCGGATAAAGCAGCGAGTGCATCTGCGGCTGCGTCGGTTGCGGTACCTGCTGCGTCTGCTAAGGCATCCGCATCAAAGTAAATTTAGTTTTATGCTTCCGTTTTATGTTTTCGGTATGTTAGTGCATTAAAGGTTTAAAAAAACAAAAACATCTCTTGCTCGCAGGAGATGTTTTTTTATTGCCGCAAATTCTACTGACAACAATACCGTGTGGTGAGCAGCAAGCTGCTACAGCGTTTAGAATGACGTTTTACATTAAATTGCTAACTAACGACTATGCCTTATCTGACGATTGAAGACACCATAGGAAATACCCCGCTTGTTATGTTGCAACGTATTCCCAGTGCGGAAATTAAACGACGTAATAATATTATTTTAGGTAAGTTAGAAGGCAATAATCCAGCAGGATCCGTTAAAGATAGGCCTGCGCTGTCTATGATTAAGCGCGCGGAAGAGCGCGGTCGAATTAAACCCGGTGATACCTTGATTGAAGCCACTAGCGGCAACACTGGCATTGCGTTAGCCATGGCTGCTGCCATGCGCGGATACAAAATGGTACTGTTGATGCCGGAGAATTTGAGTATAGAACGTCGTCAAAGCATGGCGGCATACGGTGCGCAGATTATATTGACCCCTAAAACAGGTGGTATGGAATACGCCAGAGACCTTGCAGAGCAAATGCAAAAAGAAGGTAAGGGCATGATTCTGGATCAATTTGCTAACCCTGATAATCCTTTGGCTCATTACGAAACTACAGGGCCAGAAATTTGGCGTGATACTGAAGGTCGGGTAACCCATTTCGTCAGTGCTATGGGAACTACCGGCACCATAATGGGCGTATCTGCCTATCTGAAAGAGCAAAATCAAGCCATACGCATTATCGGCGCACAGCCAGAGGAGGGATCTTCGATTCCAGGAATTCGGAAATGGCCAGAAGCTTATTTGCCTAAAATTTATGACAAGGCCAGAGTTGATCAAGAGGAGTCAGTGAGTCAGTCTGATGCTGAGCACATGGCTCGTCGTATGGCTGCAGAAGAAGGAATATTTTGTGGGATTTCAGCAGCTGGTGCTTGTGAAGTCGCTTTGCGTATAGCGCATACAGTTGAGAACGCAACCATAGTATTTATCGTTTGTGATCGCGGTGATCGTTATTTGTCTACTGGGGTTTTCCCAGCTTAAATTACAGCAGTTTGTCGATATGACAGACGAAAAAATACCGTAGATGTACTTGGGTACATCTACGGTATTCTCATATTGGCTAACGACACTTATGATGTCGTACCAAATTAACTATTATCCGCAGCGTCTTTTGGTTTGAATTGCTTGTCGCTGATACGGAATTTTGCGCGGCGATCACCCATCAACTCGCGTAAATCTTTGATGCTGACATCGCTAATTTCATGCATACGAATTAACAGTGATGCACCTACAGGCAAACGACGGTGACGGATTTTACTAATAACTGGTGGTGCTACTTCTAACGCTCTGGACAAAGCTGCGTCGTTTTTCAAGTGCAATTGTTTAATCAACGTATCCAGAAGATTATTCGGATCGTAGTCAATCTCATCGGATTCAAGCTGTGTCAGATTTGCCATAATTACCTCGCTATTTAGCTTATTTAAAGCAAAAAAAGTTGCCTCAATAAAAAATTAATCAAACGGTAATATTGTATCTTTAAAATGCTTTTTCTTGCTAGAAAAATAGCAAAACATTGTTAAATCTCTTGACACATTGTCTTTTTACACATAAATGTATCATTCGATAATGTTACTGTAGTTTAAAACATACTATTTAGCAATATTAATCGGCGAAAATCTTATCGAGCTATAAAAAATTCTGAAAAGCAAGATTTTCCTTCTTGTTTATTTATTTCGTGCTGCTGCAATCACTTTCCCTAAATCGATCACAGACATCGCGTAAAAATAGCTCCGATTGTATTGCGTAATGGCAAAAAAATTATCCGTCGCTAACCAATATTCGGTCGGTTCATTTCCATTTTGCAAATTGACTAATCCATATAGCAAAGATTCGGGTGGATCTTGACTTGCCGTCGTTGCTACCGTCTTCAGTTCATCTAGCTTGTAACTCGCTCTTAATCCTTGCCCTAAAAAGCTGTCTAATAAACTGCTTTGCTCTTCTCCGATGGCTAAGCTCGCAGGGAATACGGTAGGAACATTTTTTTTCCAGCCATGCAGCGATAAGTAATTGGCGACGCTGCCAATCGCATCTGTTGGCGAACCTGACAGATCGATTTTTCCATCACCATCGAAATCAACAGCAAATTTACGGATACTGCTCGGCATAAATTGTGACCAGCCAATTGCGCCAGCATAAGATCCTTTAAAACTGAAAGGGTCAACCTGTGACTCACGGGAGAGTAATAGCATATTCTCCAATTCTGACCGGAAGAACTCCATACGCGCAGTACGTGTTGGTGTATCAGGATAGGCAAAAGCCAGTGTAGTTAGTGCATCCATGACGCGGAAGTTGCCAGTATTCCGGCCAAATACCGTTTCTACGCCAATCAAGCCTACGATGATATCTGGAGGTACGCCGTATTGAATCTCGGCACGATTCAGAGCATCAGCATATTTGTCCCAGAATGCGATGCCAGCATCAATCCGATACGCATCCACAAAACGTGCGCGGTAAGCTTTCCAGTTTTTTGGTCGCCCGCTTGGTGCAGGCTTCATTAACTGTATAGCTGATTCTATGTAGCGAGTTTTATCAAAGTTATTGACCAGCTCTGCTTTATCAAAACCATGTTTAACAACCATCTGGTCGATAAACTCGCCTACCTCTTTCCATTGAGCAAAATGCACAAATTCAGCACTATTAGCTGATTGCTCTTGCTCCTTAGATATTTTTTTGCTTGCCGCGTCAGCGTTGGGTGCAACAGAAAATAGGATGGTGATACTTGCGGCTAAGAAAAGTTGATTTGGAAATTTGCTCAGTTTAGTGCGTAAATTAGTCATAGAAATATAGTTGAAAACATTCAGATTCGTTCGGTCAGCGACATTGCGCTAAGAGTGTTTTAAGTTGAGGTAGTACGTCAGACATTGGCTGCCTCGTGTTGCCATATTTGGTTGCCGCGTATAGGGCTAAGAAGCCTTGCACGGGTGCATATTGCGTTTCCGGTAGTGTGCTTTTCAGGCGACTCGCATACGCAATCGGCCCCTCGTGCAACAAACGCGGATGTTTTTTATCTGCCAGCTTTTTACATAGATACAAGTATAGTTTATCAAAAGGCGCGATTTTAGGCCGATGGTATAAAAGTGGTAGTGCAATTAGTCCAATAAGCACAGTCCCAATTGCGAAAAAAATCAGCATCAACTTAGGCCAATCTAATTCTGCTAAACCTAGTGTACGTAAAAAATCGACTTGTTTTGCCGGATTGTAATTTAGCACCCATTGGTTCCAAGAATTGTTGACAGCATCTAATTGCATACGTAAACGCGACAGCAAAGATTTGCTATTGGCACCAAGATTCATTAAACCACTTAGTCCTCTTAATCCGTTCAGTCCGCGACTATTCACATTTAAGCTGATACGTTCTGGTGCGACTGCTGCGGTGGGGTCAACTCTGACCCAGCCTTGGTCTTGCAACCAAACTTCTGCCCATGCATGCGCATCAGATTGACGCACTTCCATAAAGCCATCTACCAAATTCATCTCGCCACCTTGGTAGCCAGTGACGACACGCGCTGGTATGTCAACAGCGCGCATCAACACTACAAATGCGCTGGCATAGTGCTCACAAAATCCTGCGCGGGAATTGAATAAAAAATCATCCACACTATTTCTTCCCAAGATGGGCGGTTCCAAAGTGTAGCTAAATTTTTCATTTCTAAAAAAATTTAACACGGCTTGAATTAGACGGCGATCATCCGGCGTGCGCTGCCGTAAATCCGCGGCAAACTCCAGAGTGCGAGGATTAAACCCTGGCGGTAACTCGACTTCTGATTGTAAATCCCGGGCACTAAGCTCTGGTTGCCATTTATATTGGGTTTGCGACGTTACCTCATACCGTAAGCGATTATTAATTGCTTGCGGTGCGTTCAATTCGCTTTGAGCATTCAGCGAGCTACCTACTTCATTTAGTGAGGCCGGTGCTGTGGGAAGATCTAGTCCAAACAGCCAACGCTGTCCTTGTGATTCCAGAATAATTTGTTGTCGTATTTTTGGTCCGCTAAAGTTGACTGCATTATCTCTGCGCCGAAATTTTTGTAAATCGTCATGAGTCCAACTTCTGCCATCGAAGTGACTCAAAACGATACCGCGCCAATATAAGAGGGGCTTATCTGGTCCTGTATTATCTGGGAAGTCAGGGAATTTAACTCGGAACGCAATATCCTCAGATAGCGCTAACTTACTGATATTGCCAGGCGTCATCGAGTCCGATAATCCACTGCGACCGGTATTGGCATCACTAGGTAAGCTCCATAGCGGACCCTGTAATCGGGGGAATAAATAAAACGCAACAATGGTCAGGGGAATCGCCAGAGCCAGTATCAATAATCCTAATTTAATACGTTGCATCAAAGGCGGTACAACACCCGTGTAGTTGAAGGACAATTGCGCCGTCAGCAGTGCAACAACGGCACACAAAGCAAAAGCGGCACTTCCTATGGTTTGAGTATCTAAAAACTGTGTCAGCAGCAGGAAAAAGCTCAGATACAGCACCACAAATAAATCACGTTTGGCACGCATCTCTAATAGCTTGCAAGCCAGTAGCATCATCAGCATTGTGACGCCGGCATCACGTCCAAAGAAGGTATGGAAATGTAAGAATACGCCGCCCATCATCAAGCTGGCAATAGGTACCAATACCCAAGAAGGTGGCATGCGTCTGCCAGTCAAAGTGAGCCAGCCACGCCAGGCCAATAAGCACAGGCAGCTAACAGAAACCCACCATTCCGCTTGACTGGTATGGGGTAATAAAACCAACAAGCAGGCAAACATCAGCAATAAGGTATCGGCCTTATCACGGGCCAGCGGGAGTTTTCTCCAGCTTTTATGTAATGTAGAAATAGCCTTCGCCCCAGATTTGATTTGGGAGTCTGGTAAGTCAGGTAATGGGGCTGATATCGTCATCGCCTTGATCTCATGTTAAGCCACATACTAAGCTTCATATAGTGCTAAAGAGCGTAAGCAATCTAGCCGGTGTGCCTGTCCCGTGGCGGGGGCATAATGATTGTTACCAAGTCGAAAACCATACGGTTGTGCGTTGGCATCTGCTTCTAATACCCAACTGGTCATGCGTGCTAATTTCAGTTCCACATCCATGTTCTTTGGCAAACTAGCAAAATCAAGCATGATGTCGCTGGCAGAGCCGCCAGAAAATTGTTTTGTCACAAGCTGACCACCAGCGGCCACATCAACTTTGGCAATATGCTTCCAAGCCAGATGCTTAAGCGCGTCACCTGTTTGATATGCTCTGACGCCAGAAAAATCTTCACTGCCTGCATGGCCTTGCCCATCATTTTTTTCTGAGCCTTGATATGGCAGGGGTGGCGCATTTAGTTCTGGTCGCGGATACACCAGTGCTTGTACGTCGGGTAACCAGGTACTCCAGGCGCGCAGCAAACCAAGAGGAAACCAGGTCTGTAACCTGACTCTGGGAATGGGCAAATAACCGCGCGTTTCGCTAGAGCAGCTCAGCTGGATACTAGTGCGGCTAAATGCCGCGATATCGACCGCATGTTGTGCTGCATCTTTGCTGGAAAAACTTACCCAGATGGCATAGCGCGCATATTTGCGGCGATTGATTAAGTGCAGCGTAAATTGCGCATCTTCACCGGCAAATACGGGTTGTGCTGTGCCAGCGAGCAAATGCAAATGCGCCAGATTTCGGAAGCCTAAAAACACGCTCACCCAGGCACAGGACATCAGCACAAATGTCAGCGCCAGACCCAGGCTTAAATTGTAGTTGGTGGCAGCAATAAACAAAGTGATCAGCAGTAGCAAAAACATCCAGCCAGGCTTGCTTGGCAACGTGAATACTCTACGCTGGTTAAGAAATACCTCACCAGTTTCAGGCTTGTTTTCTAAAAACACCATTTTCCGAAAACGAGTTTGTAGGTTCGTGAATAAGTTCATTATTACTGATTAAAAAAGTTAACTAAGCAGGACTTATGCACAATTGTCCCAGCAAGGCGCTGCAACGCAGTTGGCGTGGGTTTGCGTGAGTCCTACTAAACTAATTATTAGTTGGCATCTATACCGCAACCCGCAACATCATTTGCTGTAGCAATTCACTGCTGGCATTGGTTTTGCCGCTGACCGATTTTAAAGGCCGCAAACGATGTGCGATGACGGGTATCAGTATTGCTTGCACATCCTCTGGCAGGACATGATCGCGTCCCTCTAATGCCGCCCATGCACGTGCTGCTTGCAGCAATGCGATAGAGGCTCGCGGGCTCATGCCATCAGCAAAAACATCACCCTGGCGAGTGGCATGTGCCAGTGCTTGTACATAATCGATTAAAGACGGTGAGGTATGAATATGTTTCAGTAATTTTTGCGCCTCAACTAATTCATTAGCTTGCATTACTGCGGTCAGGCTTTGTAGAAGACTACGGCGATCTTCGCCAAGCAACAGTGCGCGCTCTGCCGCTGCGTCGGGATAGCCTAGAGAAAGACACATCAGAAAGCGATCAAGCTGCGATTCTGGCAAAGCAAATGTGCCGACTTGGTGGGTAGGATTTTGTGTCGCAATGACAAAAAAGGGATGAGGCAGCGCACGGGTTTTGCCCTCCACACTGACCTGACGTTCTTCCATCGCCTCTAGCAAAGCAGATTGAGTTTTCGGTGTAGCACGATTGATTTCATCTGCCAGCAAGACCTGCGTAAATACGGGGCCAGGATGAAAAATAAACTGATTTTTTTCACGTTCAAAAATAGAAATTCCAACCACATCTGCTGGCAGCAAATCGCTGGTAAATTGCAGGCGATTAAATTGTAAGCCAAGTGAAATCGCCAGGGCATGCGCTAAGGTTGTTTTGCCGACGCCTGGCACATCCTCAATCAGTAAATGACCGCCCGCCAGCAGACACACCAAGGCCTGACGAATTTGTGTGTCTTTGCCGATAATGACTTGATTAACTTGTTTTGCAACGGCATGAACTTTTGAAAACATAGTGAGCACTAAGCCTTATTAAATGAATTTGCGTCAGTCTTATTAGTAGGACTTACGCAAAACCGCCCCAGCTGCGTTGCAGCTCCTAGCCTAAAGTACTGTCGTCGTCGCTACGCCTTGCTGGGACAATTTTGCGTAAGTCCTAATTAGGTGAGTTTTACTATACTAACCCGAGTGTAAACTGATTTAAAGCAATCACCATACAAGATCTACAGGATGTCGCATCATGAACCGTTTTAAAATGAGCGATGCTTAGCCTGGAACCGGAAATTGGTAAGCGGTGGCAATAAGCCGGCAATAAGCCCGTTTGCAAAATGCCGCAAATAGGTTGACACTAACGCCAAGAGACATATCAATCTACGAAGATCAAAAGAGCAAATAATGACGACCGCGTTTTATACCCACGCCGATTGCAAGCGGCATGAAATGGGATCATGGCATCCAGAATCTCCCGATAGATTACAAGCCATCGAAGATCAATTGATCGCCAGTCGTATTGACAGCTTGTTGGAATATCGTGAAGCGCCAGCGGCAGAAGAGGCTGACTTAGCGCGCGCGCATACCGCCAGTGCCATTTACCGGATTCGAGAAAACTGTCCCACGGCGCACTCAGAACATCAGCACTTTCCGCTAGACGCAGATACTTTACTCAATGCCTTCACCTGGCGTGCCTCGCTGCGTGCCGCAGGTGCTGCGATTGCCGCCACTAACGCGGTGATTGCTGGCGAGCTGGACAATGCATTTTGCTCTGTGCGTCCCCCCGGACATCATGCGACTTCTAGCGAGGCGATGGGTTTTTGTATGTTTAATAATGTCGCTGTGGCTGCTAAATATGCGATGGAGGTGCATGGGCTAGAGCGTATCGCGGTAGTCGATTTTGATGTCCATCATGGCAACGGCACGGAAGAGATTTTTCATAACGATCCCCGGGTGTTGATGGTGAGTTTTTTTCAGCATCCGTTTTATCCCTACTCAGGTACCGAGCATCCGGCGCCCAATATGCATAACATTCCAGTGCCAGCGCATACCTATGGCGATGTTGTACGCCAATTAGTGCTGGAGCAGTGGCTTCCCGCCTTGCATCAACATCGCCCGCAAATGATCTTTATTTCTGCCGGATTTGATGCACATAAAGAAGATGATATGGGTCAGATGGGCTTAGTCGAGGCGGACTACAGTTGGATGACCCGCAAAATTATGGAAGTCGCCAAAGAGCATGCGGGTGGCAAAATCGTTAGCTGCCTTGAAGGTGGCTACAACTTGTCGGCTTTGGGTCGCAGCGTGGTTGCGCATATTAAAGTGCTGGCTGAGCTGGATTGATGTTCAGATTCTTGCGCCAAACGTCTCAAAAACATCAAACCTCAGCATAAAAATGATAGGAATGGAGCGGATGACGAGCATAGCTAGAATTTTTCTAACGCTGAGTTTTTTGCTTTTTTGTATTGATGTTTGCTTTTTTCGTCAAAGCAAAACGCCATTCTTTTGCCTGGCATTAAATTAATACTGCTATATAGTATATTTTATTGTCCATACATTAATTGGCTTTGAGGTGCATTTTATGCCTATACTCCCATTAAAATGCCGATTTTTGATGATCTGAGCAAGTGTCAGACTTCGTTGTTACTTTCCTCGCCAAAAACTAAACAGGAATTCTTGTGCGCAAGTCCGTAAAATAGCGGTTTGAATTTAGCAAATAGAAGAATAAGCATGTCCATACAATGGTTCCCCGGTCACATGAACGCTGCCCGCAAAAAAGCGGCAGAAACCATGGAAAACACCGATCTGGTGATAGAAGTTTTAGATGCCCGCATTCCGCAAGCCAGTTGTAATCCTATGGTCGAACAACTGCGCACATTTCGTCAGCGTCCTTGTTTAAAAATACTCAATAAAAGCGATTTAGCTGATCCGCATGCCACCAAGTTTTGGCTGGATTTTTATAACAGCCAAAAAGGTGTACACGCAGTCGCACTGTGTTGTAAAAAACCGTCCGACGTCGCCAAAATTCCTGGTATTGCGCTCAGCATCGCACCGCATCGCGGCGTACCAACTAAGCCCTTGCGCATGATGATTATGGGGATTCCCAACGTAGGTAAATCTACTTTGATGAACGCTTTGCTTAATCGCCGCGTCGCCAATGTCGGTGATGAACCTGCCGTCACCAAAGTACAGCAGCGTTTGTATCTCGGTAAAAATATGATTTTGGTCGATACTCCCGGCATGCTCTGGCCAAAAATCGCCCATCCGACCGATGGCTTGATGTTAGCCGCCAGTCATGCAGTTGGTGTAAAAGCCTTGATTGAAGAAGAAGTCGCTACTTTTTTAGCCGAACAATTATTACAAAATTATCCTAAGTTTTTGACAGCCCGTTATGGCATCGTCACAGAGGGGATTGATGGCGTGAGTGTGATTGAGGGCGTTGCTAAAAAACGTGCTTACCGCCTCAAAGGTGGTGACTGGGATTTAGAAAAAGCGGCTCACACTTTGCTGCTAGATTATCGCAGTGGTGCTTTAGGACGAGTCAGTCTGGAGACGCCCGACAGCCGCGAACATTTGCTCGCAACCTATGTGCCACCAGTGTTGCTGGGGCAAGGTAAAACGACCGACGTATCACAAGGCGAGCAGGGCGAGTTGGACGAATTGCCGAGGCAGTAAGCCTGATCAACTGCGGCAGATTGAGCAAAGGTAGAACGATGTCGTCTTTTTTCTTGCGCTTGTTACTATGCCTGGGATTGAGTTACGCAGGTTGGATGGCGATGGAGTGGTTTGAGCCGGGTTATGGTCCGATTGGCCTAGCGATTGTCTCTGTCGTGTGGGGAATTTTGTTTGCGCCGTTTGTTATCGCATTAATACCCACGATCTGGTACTGGGCAAGACATTCGGTATTGAATCAATGGCAGGGAAAATACTATTCTTTTGAAAGTCATCACATACGATTCTACGTAGTCGACGACATCATTTGGTTGCCATTAAAAGATCTGCGTATGCTGATTGTTCCAGCCATCGGTGAGCGCGAATTAAGATTACTGGCTGAAGAATGCGCACCAATCCCCGGTCATAGACAAATTGGTGTGACGGAAGCTGGCTTACTGCGCTTACTCGCAACCCGAACCGAGCATCGCCGTGCAGATGCGCAGATGGTGCGCTTTAAATTGTGGCTGATCACCAGTGCCGTCCCCAACATTAAACGCTTGCCGGCATCCAGTGCTAATGCTTAGTAGCATTAGATGGACTTTGTAATCTCCCCTCAATGCCTTGCAGATTCTAGCCATTGATAATCTTACGGGCAAACGATTCCAGATAATCCATTAAGGAGTCGGTTGCTTTTAAGGCTTGCTCTTCATTGCCTTTTGCGATCGCTTTCGCCAGCATCAGATGGCAACGCGCACCTTCTTCTATATCGCCTTCATGCTGAAACGCATACCAAAAGCGACGGCATTTGATCACAAGTGGCACGACCGCCGCTACCGCAGACGGATTGCGACAGGCTTCGTGTATCACGTGATCTAAGGCTTGGTCGGCTGCCATATATGCACCTAGATCAGCGAATTTAGCCGCAACCAACATTTGATCTGCGCATTCCACCATGTCTTTACGGTGTTGCGGTGTGCTGCGACGGGCTGCGCTGGTGGCGATCAGACGTTCTATTACCCGTCTGGTTTCTATCAATGTCATGTGTTCTGCGGCTTCGATGTCGCTGACGATCAAACCGCGTCTTGGTAGTTGCAGAATTAGCCCATTGGATGACATCCGCATCAATGCTTCACGCAAGGGCGTGCGCCCCAAGCCTGTGATGTCAATTAATTCTGATTCTACAATCGGAGAGCCCGGCTTAAGTTGCAGGGTGACGATCATGCTTTCGATTGCGTCATAAGCGATATCCACCGCACGCAACTTGGGCGGTGCGGATTTTTGCGGTAGCGCTGTCGCCATCGCCGATTTGCTTGCTGTAGCTAGCATAGAGTTTTCCGAGTCAATATTTTATTTCTATAATAACGACATTTTTCCGAATTTTACTCAGTTATATTCTATTTTTTCAAAATTATTGCGCGTTATTGAGAGGCGAAAATGGAGCAAACTGAGCTTGTTTGGTTAAAAGTTTGCCCCATAATTAACTTTGAGCACTATTTTTTAGACAGTTCGCCTAAAGGTAGATCGACACATCCGGCCTGGTCGCTAAGGCTTTTTGTACGATAGCCGTCACCCGCTCACGCTCTGCACCAACAAGCGGCTGGCGCGGACGGCGTACGTTTTCATTACCAACACCGACCAGAGTTTCGACCAGCTTCAGGTTTTGTACCAACTTGTTGGATACGTCTAAATGCAGCAGCGGCATAAACCATTGATATAGCTTGAGTGCTTCATCATAACGTTTGGCTTGCATCAAGTTATACAGCGCCACTGTTTCTTTCGGGAACGCGACTACCAAGCCTGCCAGCAAGCCATCTGCACCGACTGCCAAGCCTTCAAATGATAGATCATCTACGCCCATAAATAATTGATAGCGATCGCCCAACACATTGCGCAGATCCGTAATGCGGCGAATATTGTCGGTTGATTCTTTAATCGCCACCAGCCACTCGCAATCAGCCAAATCCAAAAAATCTTCGGGTGTTAAATCAACTTTGTAAGTCACAGGATTGTTATAGACCATGATAGGCAATTGTGCCGCTTTGGCGATGGCACGCAGATTGTCTTTGGCTTCGCGGGCGTCGGCGGCATACAAGACGGATGGCATTACCATAAAACCTTGCACACCCATATCCGCGGCTTGCTGCACAAACCGTAAGGCATTGCTGGTGCGGGTCTCTGACACATTGACCAGCACTGGCAGCCGCTTATCCGCAACTTGCAGGGCAATCTTGGCGACTTCCAGTTTCTCATCAAACGAGAGGGTGCTGGCTTCTCCCAAAGAGCCGCAAGTGACCAAGCCATGGACACCGCTATCGATCTGAAAAGCATAATGCTTTTCCATTTCAGCATAGTCCAAATCCTCGTTATCTTTAAACTTGGTAGTTACTGCCGGAAAAACGCCACGCCATTTATTTGTGCTCATGTTTATATTCCTTCGCTGACTTAGTTAGTAGAACTTGGTTGAACTTGGTTGATTGAGCTTGCTTAGTAAAGCCTGGTTGCTTGAGTTTTGTTGAGCTAAATGAGTTTAGTACATGTTAATATTATTTAAAAATATTCTTAATATATTTAAAAAAAGATAAAAATTTTGTAAAAGTTAGTAATTATTTATTTAGTTGCAGTTGTTCCATGTAAAATGAATAATATTATTTAGTCTTTCATTAATATTACCATTGGTATTTATCATGATCATCGATCCTATGCCTATCATCTCCACTGAAGAAGCGCAGAAAAACCGTCACCAAATGGCAGGTCAGATCAGTGATGTTTTCTTCACTGAAGCGTTATTTGATGCGATGCCAGATGTGGTTTTTTTCGTTAAAGACCTGGCTGGTCGTTATATTGTGGTAAATCAGACACTCGCCACACGTGCTGGTTATAAAGATAAAGCCGCCTTAATTGGTCATACCGCCACCGAAGTTTTTTCTGCCTCTTTAGCCGTTAATTATGATGAACAAGATCAAATGGTACTTAGCGATAATCAAGCTTTAAATGATCAATTAGAACTTCACCTGTACCCCAACCTTGACCCTGGCTGGTGTCTCACCCAAAAAATCCCACTGCGCGATGCTAATAATAATGTGATCGGTCTTACCGGTATTTCTCGTGATTTAGCGATGCCGGATCAACGCCATCCTATTTATCACCAGATCGCCGCTGCTGTCCGGCATCTGCATAGCCATTATTTTCAGACAGTACAAATGGCAGATTTGGCGCAACTAACTGGTTTGTCGATTACCCAGATTGAGCGTTATTTCCAAAAGATTTTCTCACTGACGCCACGTCAGATGATGATCAAAATTCGTTTAGATGCTGCATCCCAGATGCTGGCTGATCCTAGCAAGAGCATCACTGACATTGCAGCAGATTGCGGCTACCAAGATCACAGCGCTTTTTCTCGTATTTTTAAAGCCACTGTCGGCATGACCCCAAGTGAATACCGCGAGGTTTTGCAACGTCAAACTATTCGCCAAGCCAGAGCCTGACCCAAATACTCCCTTCGTCCGGCGGTTTCAACGACGAAGTGCTATTCGTCGTATCCCATAGCAAATTCATCATCGCACTCCTTAGCGCATCCCCCAAACAAAGGGATCGCGCTCATCCAGTAATAAAGTCGCCTCAGCATTCACAAAAGCTTTACCGCGAATGCTAGGTAAGATTTTTTCTATATTATTTGAGTCTGCCCTTTTCCCTGCATCTGTCTCTGCTGTGTTCTGACTAGCTTTCATCGTTTGATAAGACGCTTCAAACACACTGCCTATAATGCTCTCCTGTCGCCATATTGCACTCTCTACCAACTTGCCATCTGCCGCCAGGCAAGCCAGTTTGGCGCTGGTGCCGGTGCCACAAGGCGAACGGTCGTATGCTTTGCCTGGACATAAAACAAAGTTTTTGCTGTGATTATTGGCTGAATCTGGGGTGCCAAATAATTCGATATGGTCAATCAACGCGCCATGCTCACCGGTAATCTCATTTGCCTCCAAGGCTTGCCTTACCCGCCAGCAAAAATCGGTAAGCGCATCGATATTTTTTGCTTGTAACTCCTGCCCATGATCAGCGATCAGGAAAAACCAATTACCACCCCATGCCACGTCGCCCCTTACAAGACCGTGGCCAGCGACTTCAATCATGACTTCTTTGCGGTAACGCCATGCCGCGACGTTATGCACAGTCACGCTATCGTCAGCATGTAGCTCAACTTGCACAACGCCAACAGGCGTGTCAATTTGATGTTGCCCAACGCTGATCTTGCCTTGGTACGCCAGACTCGCCACAAAGCCAATCATGCCGTGACCACACATGCCAAGATAACCCACGTTATTAAAAAAAATCACGCCAGCAGTACACTCGGGGTTGTCGGGGACGCAGGCCAAAGCGCCAACCATCACATCAGAGCCTCGTGGTTCGCAAGTGGTCGCAGTGCGGTAATGATCAAATTCAGTTTTAAAGCGAGTGACGCGCTCAGCCAAAGTGCCTGTACCCAGATCAGGTCCACCAGCGACGATTAACCGGGTTGGCTCGCCACCGGTATGTGAATCAATAATGGATATTTTTTTCATGTGCACAGAATACTCAGATGTTGGCGCATTGTCTTGACGGATTGCCTCTTGCTTATTGTTGAAATCTGCATAGTCGGCGTTATTTCGGTTTTGGTGTAGTTTAAAAAATCATGATGGTCGTGACAATACTGAACGATATACAGCTTGGTTTGATCCATGTTGAATATCTCCAATTGAATATACTCCCCACTGATTTTTATAAAAATGCTCTATTGTCCATTAAATATATGGGCAAATAAAATATACTTATATGGAGTATATTTTAAATGGTTCGGTACGGATTGCCGATTGATCAAAATAAACCTCAGCCTTGATGCGATTACTCATGCGGATTTGCAATTATTTTCGGGCATTTCTGACTAAGCGCATAAAAGTAGCCGGATAAAGATGGGATAGGATGCAGCAAAATTGCCATGCGATAATGCGAACTGCTTATTTGAAACCACCGCCCAAAACCGCATGAATTTAGTCACTCGACAGCGCGAAACCCCCAAGCCTGATCCCATCAAAAAACGGTTGATTGCTGGCGTGATGATTTCGCTATTGATTCATGCATTGATATTGTGTGTACAGTTTGGCGTGCCCGGTCTGGGTTTGCCAGGAGCAGCAGCGCCGGAGCAAAATAATCTCGCCCCCGCAGCTGAATCAGAATTGACGATCCAGATTGCAAATCCAGAACTTAATACCAGCGCCGCAATCCCGCCGTTGCAGGTGCCACAGCCACCTGTGTCAACACCGCCGGTAGCCTTGGCAGCAGAGACTGGCATACGTTTGATAGCGCCTGCGGTTGCAACGCCAGCAGCACCAGTGCCCACATCATCCAAGCCAGCGGTAGCCAAGGCCAAAGCAAAAAATGGCCCTAAAAAAATCGTAGCACGCGCAATTCCGGTGACGCCTAAAGCTGAGCAGGAACAATCGCCAGAAGATCCGGTACGTGTTATTGCCCAAAATGAGATGCGGGATGACAGCTTTGTCGTGCCGTTCCCCAGCCCAGAAGACCCGGAGCACAAGCCCGATCCAGAGTCCCGGCAAAAAATTACTAAACCTGTCGCTCCCATTGCACCTGATCCTATGCTGGATGTCGCCAGTGTGGCTAGTGTCGCCGAGCAGCCAGACCCAGCGATACAACAAGCCGCAGAGCGGGCAGAGGCGGCCGAGTTAGCAAAGTTGGCAGAAGAGACCAAGCGGGCGCAGCTAGCCAAGCAAGAAATCCGGCAACAAAAACAATTGAAAGAAGAGCAGGCGCGCTTGCAATCGGAAGCACAGCTTGCAGTCCAGACTCCGCAAAATGTGGCGATCCAAAAACTACAAGTAGACAACCGCAAACAAGCGGAAGTCAGCAAGGCGGCAGAGATAGCATCCAAGTTAGAAGAGCAAAAATTAGCCGAGCTCAAGCAAGCCGAACTAAAGAAAATTGAACAAAAAAATATAGAACAGCAGCAAGCCGCCCAGCAATTAGCACAGCAAGTAGCACAGCAAATAAGCCAGGACGAAGCCAAACGCACCCAACAAGAGCTAGCACGTCTGGAGCAAGTGCGCCAACGAGAACAAGCGATTCAGCAAGAGCGTCAGCAAAAGCAAGCAGCAGAATTACAAGCCCAACAGCAGGTCATTGTGCAAGCCAACAAGCAAGCCGCCGAGCAAACGGCTAGGCAAGAAGCACAGCGCATTGCACAGCAAACCGCACAGCGAGAACAAGAAAGCAAGCAAGCTCAAACCGCTCAGGCCAGCACAAAATTTGAGCCGCGTACCTTGCCTGCGATCGGTAATAACAATAATCACGGCGATAGCATTGCCAGCCGTGCAGATAGTGGCGACCGTAGTGGTGATAAATCAGGCGAAGGCAACGGCATCAAAGACGGCGACCGTAATGGTAACGGCAGTGAAAAAGGTTTCGTCCTGCCTAAAAATTTATTCAGCAGCGATCTCGCCAACAAAGCGCTGGAGCAATCACGCGGCTTAGGTCTGTTACGTGGCCGGCCACCAGTCCCCATCTTTGGCGATGACGACAAATCACGTCGCCGCGCAGTCGGTAGTGAATACAGCAAAGATGTTCCATTACGCATGTATGTAGAAAGCTGGCGTCAAAAAATCGAGCGCAATGGCAGCCTTAATTATTCACAAATTTCTAAAGACAAAGCCCGTGGTTATCCCGTCGTATCGGTCATCATCCGCAGCGACGGCAGCGTAGAAGACATCGTCCTCATCAGTTCTAGTGGTCGTGCAGATCTGGACGAAGCGGTACGCCGCATCGTCAAAGTCAACGCCCGCTACGCATCCTTCCCCGCCAACGTGGCAGAAAAATATGACACCATCGAAATACGCCGGGTCTGGAATTTTGAGGAGGCGTTAAGGATTACTGAGGAATTGCGGTAGATTTGTTGGCGATGTTTAGATTGGATGTTACGAGTGATTGTTTTAAATGAAATTACATTAAATCCCTAAAGGGACGAATGATGCATCGCTTAATCAGTTCGCTTTGCTTTGCCGCAGTTATCGGTGTGACGGTGGCGACCTCTAGTGCATGTGGTATCGGTTTGTTCGAAGGAACCAGCACATGGTGTGGCTTACCGCTTTACTGGATTTTTGGATTTCCTGTCGCGATTATATGTGCTGTTATTTTTGGTTTTCCTGCTCAATTACTATTTCGCCGTTTGGGCTTGCGCCGTTGGTGGCAGTTTGAGTTGGGAGGTCTATTGTTTGCGATGCTTTTCTGGTACTTGAGCGCAAATCCATTTACATCCGCGCGCTGGATTCAATCGAGATTTTTCGATTCCCTAAATTACCTTGGGTCTGGTGCAGCGGCAGGTTTCGCTTTCTGGTGGCTTTCTATTCGACGGGAACGGCAGAACGCTCTTTAAATAGAGTAACTAATGAATAGGCGAGTGGAATTGTAACCAACCATTAATCGCCAGCCAAGTCATCACATGCGCTTTGCCGCTGGTTACCCACGAGGGATCTTTTAGTAAGTCCGGTAGTTCATGCCATCCTACGCGTAGCAGATTGCCTTCCCAATTTTCTTGCAGTTGTTGCAGCGCTTGCGCACTGACGCTTATGCCGATGGCGGCGCATTGGACGAAGCCTGTGGTTTTTTCTTTGACTAGCGATAGCGGGCGCGATGAAGGCCAAGCTTGTTGTAGCTGTTGTAGTGGAATGGTGATTCCGGTTTCTTCTTTTATTTCTCTTTGTATTGTCGCCAGCAGGCTTGCTTGTCCGTTGCTCCGGTCTTGTCCGGGGTGGAATGCGCCGCCGATGATGTGCAGGCAGTTTGCGTGGGTGGCGACATCGGCTGCTCTGCGTTGCAGAATGATTTCTTGCGTGTCTTCGCAAATCAATACTGCGCTGGCGCTGAGGATGGCGGGTCGCTGTCCCTCGGCGCGTAAGGCACACAGTTCGGAGAACTGAATTTCTTGTACTTGTAGTCGTCTGGGGTTTGCTGATGATGGTGCGTTTTGAGCTTGTTCATCTAACCCTGATACGACGATGACATGGGGATCATCTGGTTTGCCTGACTGATGTAGTTGCCTTGCGAATTGATGCGCTTGATGTTGTTGCTGCTCCGTGAGTATTACTTTGCAGATGATTTCAATTGTTGGCTCTGCTTCTAAAAAAGCGATCAGTTCCAGTTGATCCCGGAACTCGTGGCGTAGCCGCTGCTGTAATACTAAAAGAGGGTGTGACATAGTCGTGGCAAAGAGAGTGGGGCGGTGTTTTCTGACGGGTCTTAGGCGAGTCTTATAGTAAGTCTTATAGCGAGTCTTATGGCAATATAGGCAGATTCACTAGAAGAGGCAATCACGATGCGTATTTTGATCACGGGTGGTACCGGTGTAATCGGGCAGCGCTTATGCCCAGCGTTGTTGGCAGCGGGGCATGAGTTGACTGTATTAAGCCGCAGCCCAGCAAAGGTGCAGCGTTTGTGCGGTGCTGCGGTAAAGCCGATGGCGTCTTTGCAGGAGTGGTTGCCAGCGGTCCATTTTGATGTTGTCATCAATCTTGCCGGCGAGCCTATTATTGATGCGCGCTGGACCGAAAAACGTAAGCAGTTATTGTTAGATAGCCGGGTCGCATTGACCCGCGAGTTGATCGCTTGCATGCAGTTTGCTGCACAAAAGCCAGCACTGTTTTTAAGCGGATCAGCGATTGGTTATTACGGCGATACGGGTGATCGCATCATTGATGAAACTGCAGAGCTCGCTCAAGATTTTGGTGCCCAGCTGTGCAGTGCATGGGAGCATGAAGCCAATCAAGCCAGTGCGATGGGGATTAAAACGATACTTTTGCGTACCGGTCTGGTGTTCGACGCACGCGGCGGCATGCTGCAAAAAATGCTGCTGCCGTTTAAGCTGGGTTTAGCGACACGATTAGGGCAGGGGCAGCAATGGATGAGCTGGATACATATCGCCGATTACGTCGATGCTGTTTTGTTTTTGCTGGCCCATCCTGATGCTGAGGGCGCGTTTAATATGGTGGCTCCGAATGCAGTGAGGAATGCCGAATTTACACAAACGTTCGCCAGCGTATTGCATCGTCCGGCAATCTTTGCTGCGCCTGCATGGTTGCTCAATACCGCCATGGGTGAGATGTCCTTGCTGCTGTTGGGTGGTCAGCATGTCGTGCCAAAAAAGTTGCAAGCACTTGGGTTTGCGTTTAACTATCCAAGCTTAGATCATGCATTACAAGCCTTGGTGACTGAGGGTTGAGCGGTAAAAAAGTGTATTTGAAAATAGTCAAAATTTGATAAAAATAAAATGAATGCAGCGACTAAATCTTGTACGGGGTTAAGTACCCAGCAGGGTACAACCCAGACTGCAAAGCGTAGCAGTTGTACGCGTTGTCTGCGTCCGCAAAGCACTTGTATTTGCCATTGGATTGTCGCTATTAATCCCCAAGTTGAGATCGTGATTTTGCAGCATCCGCTAGAAGTACAAAATGCAAAAGGTAGCGCACGCTTGCTACATTTAAGTTTGACCGGAAGTCAAATTTGTATCGGTGAGAAATTTGAAGAATCTTTGCTTAAATCCTTACTGGATGTACCCGGAAAAAATAGCATATTGCTGTACCCGGAAACGCCGCAAGATCAGGGAATAGGTGTGATGCCTGCGCCTGTTTTTGATGTTAGATTATTGGCGCAGCCTGACAAAATACGTTTGATCGTGCTGGATGGCACCTGGCGTAAAAGTCGAAAAATGTTGTACCTTAATCCGCTGCTGCAAACATTGCCTCGTCTGCCTTTGCGGGACACGGCAACGTCGTTATACCGGATTCGCAAAGCACATAAGCCGGATCAGCTTTCTAGTTTGGAAGCGACTTGTTATGCATTGATGATGTTGGAGAATACATCGGAAAAGTACCAGCCTTTGCTGGATGCATTTGATGGATTTGTAGGGCAGCAAGAAGCGCTTAAGACATCGCACTATTCTGCTTCCGATGCTGTTTTGATTTAAGTTTTTTAGCTAATTTAATCCCTCTGACGCCTCACCTCTGCGCACACAATGTTTGCCGCCTTGCTTGCCTGCATACATCGCGGCATCGGCACGTTTGAGTAAGCTGATCGGATCGTGCCCATCTTGTGGTGCCAGCGCGTAGCCTATGGTTAAGCCGACGCTGCAAGTTTGCTCACTTAAGACAAACGGGCTGTCAAAAGCATCCAGCAATTTAAGTCCCAGATCGTTTGCTTGCTGTACGTTATTGAGCCCACTCGACATGACCACAAATTCATCCCCACCGAGTCGTGAAACAAGATCTGAGGTGCGCAAATTAGCTTGCAAGCGTTTGGCGACAGCGATTAGTAGTTCATCGCCAATGTCGTGACCGTATTGATCATTGACTTGTTTAAAGCCATCCAGATCGAGCATATATACGGCGAGAATTTTTTCTGCGGATGCTTGTGGCAATAGGTTGCCTAGGCTGGTATTTAAGCCACGTCGGTTAGGTAGTCCTGTTAATGGATCGGTATGTGCTAACGAATGCATGGTGTCACGTTCTTTACTCACGTTTTGGGCTTCCATATGGATCGCTTTGGTACGTAAGCCAAGTACGCGCATAAAAATCAGCATGTCAAAAGTTGCGCCAAACTGGAATGAGTGCATGGTCCAAAAATTAGCCGGAATTTGTCCTTGAATAACCCCGATGAGGATCGCGGTGGTGATGAAATAAACCGCCCAGCCGCTTAAGAAATACATCCCCACTTTATCGCCTCTGCGGGCACGGGTGATTGCGCCCGGTATGCCAAGTACAGCGGGCGCTAAGCCCAAAGTGCTGATGATGGCTGTGACCGTGTAAATATTGATCAGATCAAACGTGTAAAGCACGGCAAAAAAGACGGTCAGGCACGCGCCTGTTTTCATTAAAAAACCAAAGTGCCGATAGCGATCTTTACTCTGTAACGCCTGCTCGATAAATAGAAACGATCCACAGGCAGCGATCAATGCAGATAGGCCGCCTGCATGGAGTTCCATCCAGACATTGTCGGTCCAAACGTACTGCGCGCCCACACCAAATTGCAGTAATGAAAATAGTAAGCTGCCGGAGATCAGCAGAGCGTATTTAATAAACAGATATTCGCGCAGACTAAACCATTGAGCAACGCTATAGAGCAAAAGACAAAGTGCGATACCAGTCAAAATGCCTTGCAGCATTTGCTCGTCCATTGCGCGTGCATGGAAGGTGGAGGGCTTGCTCAGGGTGATCGGCAAGATCATCGGACCTATCGTTTCTACCCGCATAAACATCACGTAGTCCAAGCCTGGTTTTAGCCGTAAACCGGAGGCGTGAGAGCGGCTGGTGATCGGGCGTTGGGAATAGGGTTGCATATTTCCTAGCAGCCGATGTTGCACCATATCTTGGCCTTGCATCAGATAGACATCAATTTTGTTTAGGACTGGATAGTCAATGTCTAAAGCCCATAAGCCATCACCATTGGCGGCAACAGTTAAGGGCAGGCGTAACCAAACTACATCTTTGCGCAAGCCTAGGGTATCCGTTGCTGTCAGAGGGATGGTAAATTGATTGCTGAGCGCGATGGCGTCATTCAGACTTAGTTTGCCGCTGGCATCTGGCAAGAAGGTGATTGCAGACCAGGCATGGATCAGCGGAGTGCTATCGGTTAACAGCAGCGGTGCTGTTTGCTGGGTTGTTTGGTGATTGCTAATGGCTTTTCTGAGTTTGCCTGGGGCACTGGCCGGACTCTGAGCAAACGCGGAATTTGTGGCGCCTGCTGAACTTATATTGGCATTATCACCAACATAGCCCAAGCTGAGTGCAGCAAGCAAAATGAATAAAATACAGTGACGCAGCACCTGAAATTGGTGCATTGAAGGATGCCGGTATTTAGGCAATAAGGACTTAGCAAATCTATGCAATTTACTTGTCATGAGTTGCAGATGGATGTGGCAAAAAAGCCAGTGAGAATAAGTACGTCAGTTCAGCGGAAAACCAAGTTAAGAGTATCGTGTCGCTGAGGTTTTTCTGTCAAGCAGCATTTTTGCCAAAATCGCAGCGAATATTGTCGTGTTAACCACTCGTCATCCCCCAAAGCCTTGTCGATAAAATAAGTTCATTCTGTCGCTTGTAGATGTTTTGGGATGAACTAAAATCGCTTCCACAACTCTGTTAAGGATGACGCAACGGATCTTGATGCAGGCTGCGGACTATATAGATACTTTGGGTGAGTATATTTATATTGTCCATATAATCATTGGACTATAAGGTATTTTTCATAAAAAATCGTGGGAGTATATGAGTAATTGCTACTGTTGGCATATGAGAATGGGCGAAATCTAGCTACTTGATTTCGCCCATCTCGCCCTGGCTTGCATTGCTCTGCATTCCCTTTTTTTACCCTCTTCGTGTCTCCCTGGGATTGCCTCTCTGTTTATGCAAAGCCTGACTTAACTTGCTGTGGAAGAGGGCTGATCTTCTGCCTTAGTATCTACCTTAGTGTCTTACTTAGTTGCAGGTTTACTCAAACGCGCTTCTAAAGCGTTCATCCATGCAGGTGCTTTGGGGTCGGTTTGCCAGTCTGCCATCGTTGAATTTACCGAATATAAAAGATGCTCAGGCAGTTTTAAAGGCCGAGTCTGATCCATCAGAATCTTGCTCATCAATTGCTTACCCAGCAGGCGAGTAATCAAGCGTGAGATTGAGAACTCTGGCAATAACAGCCGCACCACGGTATCGGTCATCCTGATCAGTAACATACCCAAACTAAACACCATGCGCGACAGCAAAGACACCCGGCCATCAATACCAATATCTTTTGCTGTTCTGGTGCCGCATAAATAACGTGTCATTAATACAGGAAAAGGTTTAATCAAGCGGATAGGTATGATTGCTTCCATCGTATTCATCAATGCCATACCAAGGCCGGGGCGAGGATCGGGATCAATTGGATCTGCGCGACCACGGGCTTGCATCTGATTGAACAGGGCTTCTGCTTGTTCCATAGTCTCAGCCATTAATTCGCGTCGAATCCCTAAAATGTGGCCTACCACATTCCATGTATGCAAATAGGCCAGCTCGTCTTCTTGAACTAATCCTAAGCCCAGTGTGCGCAGACTACGCAAAAATACATAACCAAAGGTGAGCAGGGTATAAGCCAGCTCTTCCTGATTACAAGGCAGACCGTCTTCGCCTAACTTCCAGCCGTGTGAGAACAGTGCCTGGTACATATTGTTGGAGGTCTCTGGCAATGCGCCCGCGGCTAGTGGCGGTATGACGCCGGCATCATTTTGATTTTGATGATTACCCAACGCCAGCACCAGATCGGCAGGATTGCCATGCAAAATCAAGTTACGTATGGTGGCGTGAATCAGGCGTACTTTAAGGATCTGTGCGACGCCGCTGCCGTCTGGTTTGGTCAACCCACCCGCCAACATGACAGGGAAGATCATCGCCGCAGTGGAGCGTACCCGGTACTCAGTGTGTTTCTCTAATTGTCCTGCAATATGCAATACCGCCGACAGGTCGGGTATGACATAGCATTGCGGCAGGCTAGAGCAAAAAAGCAAAGAGCACGACAACATGCCGTAGTCGATAAACAAGGTCTCGGCACGATGTATTTGCGCCAGATCTGCCCATGGCGGTAGCGCACGCCCTTCGTGCAGATAGCTTTGTAAGTTGGCGCTGATATCGGCTGGCGTGGCTGGGTTGGCAGGTGTCCAGTGATAGATGGCGGCGTTGGATTGCCATTGCTCAAATTGTTGATTGATGATGCCGATTTTTTGCCAGTGCATGGCATGTACTCGCAAAAAATCGATTCCTGTGGCCGCATCCCAAGGGCCGAGAATCGCGGCAATGGTATTGTCTGCCAAGGGGTCCGCCTGATATTGGGCTTGGTCTAATTCGGCATCGCTGACTTTACTTTCTGACGGCGGCACTGGTTCTATCGTCCACTGCCACCAGCCAGCAAAGGCGCACAGCAAAGGTATGCCCATCACAAATACGGTCATGCTACGGATTTCTACAGGGTAGCCTAGCAATAACTGGAAGATCATCCCACTGGCGTATAAACCCATCGGCAACAGTGCCTCTTGTTTGCTAAACGCCACACCGGGTTTTTTAATCGCATCCCGAGTGGAAAGGCGGAAGGTCAGTAAAATCATCGACGACACAAAGACCCAGCCAAAAAATCCCTGAATAGTTTCGCCAAACCACCAGCCATCAGTTTTGGTCATGATCCAGGCTTTGAGTACGAATACCATATACGGGTCTGCGCCCAGATCAAATGCAGTCACCAGCATCGCTGCTAAAAACGACATGAACAATATATTGCCGGACGCGGAGGAAGTGTCCAGCGGCGTGCGCCAGACAATCAAGTTGCTGATCACATAGCAAGAGTAGGTCAGCGCAAACCACATTAGCGGGATCACCATCGGCACATCACCTAAGCGCCAGCCCAGCACCTCGGTGTAGGTGTAGCTACCAAAAAACCAGCCATGTGATGCTCCCATTTGCTCGGCAAACCAGCCAAAACTCAGGGCAATCGCGACAAACTTGAGTGCTGCTTTGCCACCAAGCAAATGGATGGCATTGGCCCAACACATTGCAAACATGAGAACAGAGCTACAAACAATCGCAATCGTAGTGTCGTTGTGGGTGCGTAAAGCGGTAGCAATTAAAAAACCTGCGAATAGAAAGTAACTAATAGCGGGTAGACGTGCTGACAGTGATTTCATCATGGCTCTATGGTCTTGTAAGTCGTTATTGAAATAATGTCCGGACTTGCAGCAAACTGCTTTTGCGTCACTCGGTTAGCAACTTTGCTTAAGCCCTACATCTGAACACGGATGAGAATGCATTAGAGAAATCTTGCGTTGTACAAGTATAAATTTCTCTGTTAAGAATATTACTCTAAGAACATTATTTATTTTCAACAGATTGACGTTGTATTTACACAGATGCGTTGTCTTGCCTGAATAGTTTTATCCTCTTTCGATTTGCCCGGCACGGCATGGAATAACCGAAAATAAATATACTCCCCATTAAATTATAAAAAATATACTTATTGTCCAATGATTATATGGACGATTTAAATATACATACTATGAGTATATTCATTCTTGGTTTGCAGCCGTATGATTTCATGCTATCCCCTAACTCTGTACACAGTTAATCTTACAAAATAAAAAAGCTCCACAGTTTTCACTGTGAAGCTTTTTTGCTTAGCTTTTGCTTACCTAATGTGGCGTATTGCACGCCACGTTCAGCGAAGTTATTCCTTGCGGAATTACATCATGCCGTCCATACCGCCCATGCCGCCCATACCACCCATGCCGCCGCTCATACCACCAGATTTGTCATCTGGTAATTCGGCAACCAAAGCATCAGTTGTCAAGATCAAGCCAGCGACAGACGCTGCATTTTGCAAAGCAGAGCGTGTTACTTTTGCTGGGTCCAGAATACCCATTTCGATCATGTCGCCATAAGTATCGTTAGCAGCGTTGAAACCGAAGTTACCTGTGCCGTTAATGATGGCGTTGACAACAACGCTTGGCTCGCCACCGGCGTTAGCAACGATTTCACGCAATGGCGCTTCGATCGCTTTCAACACCAGTTTGATACCGGCTTCTTGATCTGGATTGTCACCTTTGATGACGCCAGCAGCTTGACGTGCGCGCAACAGAGCAACACCACCGCCAGGAACAACGCCTTCTTCTACCGCAGCGCGAGTCGCGTGCAGAGCATCTTCAACGCGGGCTTTTTTCTCTTTCATTTCAACTTCAGTTGCAGCACCAACCTTGATCACAGCAACGCCGCCTGCCAACTTGGCAACGCGTTCTTGCAGTTTTTCACGGTCGTAGTCAGAAGTTGCTTCTTCGATTTGCGCGCGGATTTGTTTAACGCGTGCTTCGATACCAACAGCTTGACCAGCACCATCAATCACTGTCGTGTTTTCTTTACCGATTTCGATACGTTTAGCTTGACCCAGATCAGCCAAAGTCGCTTTTTCTAATGTCAGACCAACTTCTTCAGCAATTACTTGGCCGCCAGTCAGGATAGCGATATCTTCCAACATCGCTTTACGACGATCACCAAAACCAGGCGCCTTAACAGCGGCTGTTTTCAGAATGCCACGGATGTTGTTGACAACCAGAGTGGCCAATGCTTCGCCATCGACATCTTCTGCGATGATCAGCAATGGACGACCTGATTTAGCGACTTGTTCCAAGATTGGGAGCAAATCACGGATGTTCGAGATTTTTTTGTCGAACAACAGGATGAACGGATTTTCCAGAATCACGGATTGTTTTTCCGGGTTGTTGATGAAGTACGGTGACAGGTAGCCACGGTCAAACTGCATACCTTCAACGATGTCCAGCTCATTGTCTAAAGATTTACCATCTTCAACAGTGATTACGCCTTCTTTGCCGACTTTGTCCATTGCTTTTGCAATGATGTCGCCGATGTTTGCATCGGAGTTAGCAGAGATAGAACCAACTTGAGCGATCTCTTTGTTGGTTGTAGTTGGCTTGGACAACACTTTGATTTCAGCAACGATGGCTGTAACCGCTTTGTCGATACCGCGCTTCAGATCAGTTGGGTTGAAACCAGCAGCAACGTATTTGAAACCTTCGCGAACAATCGCTTGTGCCAATACAGTTGCTGTTGTTGTACCGTCACCAGCGTTGTCAGAAGTGCGTGAAGCAACTTCTTTCACGAGCTGCGCGCCCATGTTTTCTAATCTGTCTTTGAGTTCGATTTCTTTAGCGACTGAAACACCATCTTTAGTCACTGTAGGTGCGCCGAAAGAGCGTTCCAGGACAACGTTACGACCTTTAGGGCCCAGTGTTACTTTAACTGCGTTAGCAAGGATGTTAACGCCATTAACGATCTTAGCGCGTGCATCATCGCCGAAAATTACTTGTTTAGCTGCCATGTTAAATCTCCAGAATCTTGAATGGAATATTGTTTTCAGTCTGCATTACAGAGTAAATAACAGACTGAATTACAAAAAATGAATTACTTCTGAACGACTGCGAAAACGTCTTCTTCGCGCATTACCAGAACTTCATTGCCGTCAACTTTGACTGCTTGACCAGAATATTTGCCAAACAGGACGCGGTCGCCCACTTTGACTTCTAATGGACGTACTTTGCCGTCGTCGAGTTGTTTGCCGTTACCAACCGCCAAAACTTCACCTTGATCTGGTTTTTCAGCCGCCGCGTCAGGCAATACGATGCCAGATGCTGTTTTTGTTTCTTGATCCAGACGCTTGACGATAATGCGGTCGTGCAGGGGACGAAGGTTCATACAAACTCCTTGTGATTAGCTAAAAATAGCAATGGTTTTACAAAATAATGTAAGACACTGTGCTGCGATGCTCTGCAACGTTACCGGTGTCTCACGGACAAAGATGATATTTAAATAATGGTTGCTACAAAAATAAGTACAGGTCAGAGATTGTTAGCACTCTCTCCCGACGAGTGCTAATTATATGGGCGGAAGACGCCTATTTCAAGGCTGATTGAAGTGAAATATTAAAAATACTTTAATAATCAGATGCTTATCGATGATGAAGTTATGTTGAATTTTTTTTAATTTTGATTTGGAATCAAAAAGTCATCAAAAATATCCGTTTAGCACGACTCTACATGGTGCAAAAAGAAAATCGACAACGATGAAAAAAATCGGGATAGCGAATCTATTCGATTACGCTACCCCGATTATATTTATGCCGTGATTACCGCAGGATGATTACGCTAGTTTGAACGGCAATTCGCGTAAGCGTTTGCCAGTCGCTTTAGCAATCGCATTTGCAAAAGCCGGCGCCAGCGGAGGTAATCCAGGTTCGCCCATACCGGTCGGTGCATCCGCACTTGGTACGATATGCACGCTGACTTTTGGCATTTCTGTAATTCGTGGCACGACATAATCACCGAAATTACTTTGTTCCACCACGCCATCTTTTAGAGTGATCGCCGCACCCGGTAAGCACATCGATAAACCCATCAACGCACCGCCCTGGACTTGAGCTTCGATACTCTTAGGATTAACGGCAAGATTGCAATGGATGCCTGCTGTGACGTTATGCAGTGTCGGTGTGCCATCTTTGACCGAGGCTTCTACGACATAAGCCACGACCGTCTGGAAGGATTCATGCACTGCAACGCCCCACGCATGACCTTTGGCTAAGGTCTTTTTACCATAGCCGGACTGAGCGACGGCTAATTGTAAGGCGGCTTTATGACGCGGATGCTGATCGCCGATCAGGCTTAAACGATAAGCGACCGGATCTTGCTTGGTCATTGTTGCAATCTCGTCGAGCAAGGTTTCCATCACGAAAGCGGTATGAGTAGAGCCGACGCTGCGCCACCACAATACCGGCACATTGACTTTGGGATGATGTACTGACAGACGCATAGGAATTTCGTATGGCTCTTTCATCCCTTCCAGTGCGGTGGAGTCAATCCCGTCTTTAACCATCATGGCTTCAAACGGTGTGCCAGCCAGAATCGATTGTCCTACGACCACATGATCCCAACCGGCGATTTTTCCCTTGGCATCAAAACCGATTTGTGCCCGATGCACATGCATAGGCCGGTAGTAACCGCCTTTGACATCATCTTCACGACTCCACAACGTGCGAACCGGCGCGGTCAATCCTGCGGTCTTGGCGGCTTTGGCAACAGTGCATGCTTCTGCCACAAAATCGCTGGTCGGCACTGCCCGGCGACCAAATCCACCGCCTGCCATTTGCGTGTTGACCTTGACGTTTTGCGGTGGGATTCCCAATACTTTTGACGCTGCAAGACCGTCTATGCCTGGCATTTGTGTTCCTACCCATAGTTCTACTTTGTCACCATTGATCGCCACGGTGCAATTGAGTGGCTCCATCGGCGTATGCGCTAAAAATGGGAAGACGAATTCAGCATCGATCTTCATTGGTGCTGCCGCCATGCTTGAAATATCGTCGTTAAATTTCAGCTTACCAGTTTGTTTCGACAGCTCTTTGTAGCTCACTAATAATTGCGCACTATCTGCTTTTTCAACAGCCGAGTTATCCCATTGGATTTTGAGTGCGTCACGGGCTTGCTTGGCAGACCAGTAGCCATCGGCAATCACGGCAATACCCTCTCCACCACGATCAACCGGGATGCGGATAACGGCCTTCACGCCGCGCATTGCTTTGGCGGCTGTGTCGTCTACGCTGGCAATTTTTGCACCGAATACCGGAGGGCGGGCAACGACCGCTGTCAACATGCCAGGCAGATGGGTATCGATCCCGTATTGTTGCGAGCCAGTCGATTTTGCTCTGGCATCAAGGCGCCCGGTAGGTTTACCGATCAGACGGAAATTCTTCGGATCTTTGAGCGTCACTTTTTCTGGTACCGGCTGGCTCATCGCTGCTTCTGCCAGTTCACCGTAACTTAACTTTTTACCGCCCGGGCCGATCACGACACCATTTTGTGTTTTTAAACTGCTGGCATCTACATTCCATTGCTTCGCTGCTGCAGCGACCAGCATGGCGCGTGTACGCGCGCCTAGTTCGCGATACTGTGTGTACGAATTTTTGATCGAACTGGAACCGCCCGTTAAATGAATTCCAAACACAGGATCAACATAGGCAGGGTTGCTGTCACCATGCACACTCTTGACTTTGCTCCAGTCGGCATCCAGCTCTTCTGCCAGTATCAGCGGTAAACCAGTCTGCACACCTTGTCCAAAATCGAGCCGGTTGATGGTGATCGTGGTCGTACCATCTTTATCAATCCGGACAAACGCCGCTGGTTGTTCGATTGCTTTCAGTCCGCCGGCTTTCGCTGTAACCGAATCTTGACTGTTTTGTGCGTTGCCGATGAGCGGATATACGCCGAGAGCAAAACCGCTGATGGTCGCAACTTTTAAAAAGCGGCGACGTGGCAGGTCAGCTTGTGCGCTGACAGCATTGTTTGCGCCGGACTCTTGCTCGAACATGGCTTGCAATTGTTTTGGTAATTCATTACTGATATCAAAATGCATGATCGTCTCCTGGTTCAGGCAAGGTGGGTGGCTGCATCATGGATTGCAGCGCGGATACGGACATAGGTTCCACAACGGCAGATATTGCCCGCCATTGCGGCATCAATATCGGCATCGCTCGGTTTTTTATTCGACTTCAGAAGCGCTGTCGCGCTCATGATCTGTCCGCTTTGGCAGTAGCCGCACTGCGCGACGTCATGCTTCACCCAGGCGTCTTGCACTACCTTGCCAACTTTGTCGCCGGACATGCCTTCGATCGTCGTGATCTTTTGTCCTGCCACTGCAGAAATCGGCGTGACGCAAGAACGCGTAGCTTGCCCGTTGATATGCACGGTGCAGGCGCCGCACAAAGCCTGACCGCAGCCAAACTTGGTGCCAGTCAGACCCAGCGAATCGCGTAAGGCCCACAACACTGGCGTACTGGGATCGGCATCGAGAGTATGTTCTTTGTTATTGATATTGAGAGAGGTCATGGCTTGCTTCTCCATTAGGTTGATATCGGGGGAGTTGTACTGAGGCGACAGATAAAAGGCACGCTGACAAGTACAAAAGGCTGGCTACGTCGTTGATGAATCAACGCTTATTTTGAGCTAGTTTGGGAATCTTTGCTGATGATATTAAGAAAGTTGATACTTTGTGACTTACGGACTTGCCTTCGTGCTGATCTGACCCAAAAACGTTCCTGCTAATTTGTAACAAATGAAGACTTCCGTAAGCAGGCTTGACGAGTTTTATCGCGTATTTGTTATTTCTTCTTTACATAATCAAGCAATCACCGATGAGAGTGCATTTGCGCTTGTCTAGCAGTTACTAAAAACGGTGTGACATCTACTTACAAAGTGCGAATAGGCAATTAGGTTCAAGTTATCTATTGTTTCAATGTGTGAAAACAAGATCGAAACTAATAGAACGTTTAGAAAACAGCCCATCGCAACGGAGGCAGTACATGTCAGAGAACACGAGTTTGACGGATATATCCGCGCCGATCGCATCAAACAACCCACCTGAGTCAACGGACGATAATAATAAAGCCAGGATAAATCTATCTAGTACGACTCTTGCTAATGGCGTACTTGCAGGATTGTCAGCATTATCAGCCTTGTCACTAAGCGCTTGCGGTGGCGGTGGCTCAGGTGCTGTCGCAACATCTTCTGGCACGAGTTCTGGACCCGTCAGTCCGCCTGTTACTCCTCCAGTAACACCACCGGTCACACCGCCCGTCGGCATTACTGCCGCCCAGGCTGCGCGCTTTTTAGTGCAGGCGTCGATGGGTGCGAACAGAGCACAAATCGCGCAGGTACAGCTACTTGGTTATTCTGGCTGGCTGGATGCGCAATTCGCCTTGCCTGCATCGACTGCTCGGTTTGATTGGTTGGTAACTAAGGGGTTTAATGCCGCTACTTATCAGAACTCAGAAGCGGGTTTTGATTCTGCTGCCTGGTCCAAGCTACTTTCATCTCCCGATACATTACGACAGCGCCTGACCTTTGCTATTTCTGAAATCACGGTAGCGGCGATTGATGGTTTGATCGGCGGTGGCTGGCGCGCATTTTCGGCGGCTGCGTATCTTGATTTATTAGAAGCCAATGTGTTTGGTAATTATCGTACTTTGTTGCAGCAAATTTCGACCAGCGCTGCGATGGGACAGTTTCTGACTTTTCGCGGTAACGTTAAATACAATCCGGCCACCGGTGCGCTGCCAGATGAAAACTATGCACGCGAATTAATGCAGTTGTTCAGTATTGGTTTGCTAAAGCTAAATCAGGATGGTTCGGTGCAGCAGGTCAACGGCGTCTCGCAAGAAACTTATGTTCTGACCGATATAACCGGGTTGGCAAGAGTGTTCACAGGCTGGGACTTTAATCTGGATGCGTTGAAAACCAACACGCCAGATTTTTTACGCCGGCCAATGACACAAATACCCGCTCGTCACGAGCTGGGTGAAAAAGATTTTTTGGGCATCACTATCCCGGCAGGTACCAATGGTGTCGATAGTTTACAAATGGCTCTGGATGGCATTTTCGCACATCCCAATATTGCGCCCTTTATCAGCCGCCAGCTAATACAGGGCTTAGTTACAAGCAACCCAAGTCCGGCGTATATACAACGTGTTACGACGGCATTTAGTAATGACGGCACCGGTGTCAAAGGTAATTTAAAAGCAGTCATCAAAGCAATTTTGCTAGATACCGAGGCGCGTAGTGATGCCGGAATTACCGATCCCAACTTTGGAAAATTGCGTGAGCCGATTTTGCGCTTTACCGCCTGGGCTAGAGCATTTAATGCCAGCTCGGCGACCAATGCCTGGCAAATTGGCGACACTACAAATCCCGCCACCGCATTAGGACAAAGTCCTTTGCGCTCGCCATCGGTATTTAATTTTTTTCGCCCCGGTTACGTCCCACCTAACACGGGATTTGACAGCGCATCTTTAGTCGCGCCAGAGTTTCAGATCACGAACGAATCAACCGTCATCGGCTATGTCAATTATATGCAGCGTGCGGTCAGTACCGGGATTGGCGATGTAAAAGCCGATTACAGCAGCTTATTACCATTGGCAGACAACGCGCAATCCTTGCTGGACGAATTGAACTTGGTTCTGGTTGCCAGCCAGTTGAGCAGCACGACATATAGCCTGATTCTCAATGCGATTAATGGCATGCCAAGCGGTAGCGACGCGGTGCGGTATAACCGGATTTATGCAGCGCTGACGATGATCCTGGCGTCGCCAGATTTCATTGTACAAAAGTAGTCCATCTAAAAATAGCAAAGGGAAATCATGAAAAACATTATTCGGATGGATGCATCACGCCGGGCATTTTTAAAAAAGGCCAGCGCCTTGTCATTAGCTGGTGTCGCTACGCCATGGGCGATTAATTTAGCCGCGATGGCAGAGGCCTCAGCAGCGAATGCGACCGATTACAAAGCGACCGTTTGCATTTTTTTATACGGTGGCAATGACTATGGCAATACGCTGATACCTTATGACACCACCAACTACTCTTTGTATCAACAACTGCGCCCAACCCTGTGTTACGCCCGCGACAGTTTGAGCTCCACAATTCTGGTGCCGAAAGTCGCCCCCGTCGATACCGCAGGCGTGAGCCGGCAATATGCGTTGGCACCAGAGCTGGCACCATTGCTACCGATTTTTAATGCAGGGAAAATGGGCGTGATGCTGAACGTCGGCACCTTAGTACAACCGACGACCAAGCTGCAATACACCAATAAATCGGTGTTATTGCCCCCTAAATTATTCTCACATAATGACCAGCAATCGGTATGGCAATCGTCGGCGCCAGAAGGTGCGGTGTCTGGCTGGGGCGGACGCATGGGTGACTTGTTTGAGTCCAGCAATGGCAACACGACTTTTACTTGCGTCAACGTATCTGGCAACGCAGTATATTTGTCGGGTAACACGGCGGTGCAATATCAGGTTTCTACCAGCGGTTCTGTCCCCTTAAATGCCAGTACCAAGCCCTTGTTTGGATCAGCCGCATGCTCGACTGCGCTGCAAACACTGATGACCCAAACGGGTGGCAATTTATTCGCGACGGAATACAACCGCGTGACCAGACGATCTATGGATGCCAACCAAGTCCTGACTAGCGCCTTAGCGGGTGCGCCGGCTTTAACGACAGTTTTTCCGACGAATAATAATTTGGGTGATCAGCTCAAAATGGTGGCAAAAATGATTTCTGCTGCCAGTAGTTTGGGCGCAAAACGGCAAGTGTTTTTTGTGTCTATGGGGGGCTTTGATACGCATGATGGTTTGCTCGATATCCACCCCGGTTTACTGACCAGTGTGGCAGATGCGATGTCGGCATTTTATAAAGCGACCCAAGAATTAGGTGTGGCGAACAATGTCACCAGTTTCACCGCGTCTGATTTTGGGCGAACATTAAGCGGCAATAACGACGGTTCAGATCATGGTTGGGGCAGCATGCATTTTATGATGGGCGGCGCAGTCAATGGCCAAAGCTTTTATGGCACACCACCGATTGTTGCTAGCGACGGGCCAGACGATGTAGGCCAAGGACGCTTGTTGCCAAGTACCTCGGTAGACCAGTACGCGGCAACGCTGGGTAAGTGGATGGGCGCGTCGGATTCTGACTTGCTGACGCTATTGCCGAACCTGCATAATTTTGACGCGACTAAACGTAATCTTGGATTTGTGTAGATGGCTAGGGACTGAATTCAAGAATGAGTTGATAAGTGTAGATAACATCATGCTAGAGTCTTGTCTTAGCGACTTCCTGTTTTAAAGGGACGCTTTATTTTGACCACAAGGGTGATGACAAATGGCAAAGAAAGAAGAAATAGATCCAGAAACCGCTGCCCTCATCGCATGGTGTACTGAGGTAGAAGGTTTTCTGGTCAAAGGCGGCGCGACTTTGCGTCAGGCACAGGATCATATTGAAGAGGAGATCGATTGGTTTACTGATTTATTCTTTGATGGTTTGACGCCAGAGCAAGCGGCTAAAGAAGCATTGAGCGAGTAATCCAAATAAAGGGAGATTTTAATATACTCCCCTTATTTTTTTATAAATATGCCTTATTGTCCAGAGATTATATGGACGATTAAAATATACTAATATCCAGTATATGTAGATTGTCAGCGAAAAATAGTGATCGCTGCGCTCCCTCAAGTAAGAATTTTTAGTGACACAACTTGTCGTCACCACTGACAAAAGTTCGTTCCTAATTATTCAACACCACGCTGATGCACTTGCCAGGCTAAATTAGCACCGCATAAATCCTCTATCGCCGTCCCTACAGATTTAAATACCGTGATTTGCTGATCATCACTGCGCCCTGCATGCTGCTGGCTGACCAACTCTGCCAGCTCGGCGACGATGGCGCTGCGTTGTAGGCTGCCGTTTTGCAAAGTTTGGGTCAGGTCGCCGGCTTCTGCAATCGCACCTTCGTAGGTGTCGACAAACACAGTTGCTTTGGACATCAGCAGATCGTCAACCTCCCGCATGCCAGGAGTAAAACCGCCGACCAGATCGATATGAGTTCCGGCTTTGACCCATTCACCCAGCACAATCGGCGTGGTGCTGGTGGTGGCGCAACTGATCACATCTGCTTGACTGACAGCGCTTGCCAGATCGGTGGCGATGCTAAGCCGGATATGCGCAGGTAATTCTGTCTGCGCTTGAATAGCCTTGAGGGTTTGCGTCGCTTTATCTGCCGATCGTCCCCAGACCGTAATTTGTTTGATCGCTCGTACTTGGCTATGGGCGCAGGCAAGGTAAGGAATTAAGCTGCCCGTACCAACCATCAACAGATGTTCACTATCAATGCGGGACGCATAGCTGGATGCTAGCGCAGATGCGGCTGCCGTACGCCGTAACGTCAACTCCTCACCATCTATCAATGCCAGCGGCACGCCACTCACAGTATCAAACAATATAAATACCGCATGCACAGAGGGCAGCAAGGTATTTTGCGGAGCCACTGTCACCAGCTTCACACCGGTCGTGCCTTGTGGCTGCCAGACTGGCATTAACAGCAAGGTAGAAACCGGCTGTTCAGACAAACTATATACATGCCTTTTTGGCGCAATGATATTGCTGGCAAATGCAAGTTTTAAAGCAGGTATCAGATCAGCATAAGTCAAAGTCTGTTGTAGAGTTTGCTTGTTGATGTAGGGAATGGTGCTGGGAATGTTATTGGACATGATATGAGACACAGATAGCAGCCTTATTCGCGATTGGATCAGTCGCCTTGGTTGTGACAGTAATCCTTCATTCTAGCAATATCGGAGACAGGTAATAAAAAAGACTGGGCAATAAAAAAGCCCGAACGACTCGGGCTTTAACTGACATTTAATTCGATCCAACTTACTTTTTACAGCACAGTGACTTTGACATCAATATTGCCGCGGGTTGCATTTGAATATGGGCAAACTTCATGCGCCTTAGCAACGAGGGCTTCCGCAGCTGCGCGATCCATGCCAGGGATGGAAACATTTAACGCAACTTCTAAACCAAAACCGCCTTTGTCATTTGGGCCAATACCGACTAAGCCGTTGACGGATGTATCCGCTGGCAATGCTACTTTAGTTGCAGCGGCGACAAATTTCATTGCGCCAATAAAACAAGCGGAATAACCAGCAGCGAACATTTGCTCCGGGTTAGTACCTTCGCCGCCTGCACCGCCTAGTTCTTTAGGTGTGCTCAGTTTAACGGCGAGGTGATTGTCGTTACTAGCTGCTGTGCCATCACGACCACCAGTTGCTGTTGCGTTTGCTGTGTAAAGTACTTGCATGTGATTCTCCTGTTGGATTGGACTAATGAGTTTAGTCCAAATAAATAATTGATCAAGCTGAAATAAATGTTGCTGCGACTAATTTTCGATCTACTTACTCTGAAATTCTAACTACGCCGTTTTGGCATTATCGCTGCCAGTGAAAATATAATAGTACACAATTAAATTGTGCGCAATCTAAATTTAAATAAATATTTAGTAAACTTATTTAAAACCCGTATTTAAAAACCGCATTTAAAAATCTAACCATACAAATATCTCAAGCAATTCTTTTGGGTAATGTTTGTCGAACGATACTGCTCGGTTAGCCTAAGTTGCTCTCCGTTAAATCACCTCTGATTTGCGATAACTGAGACCGCAGATTGATTAAGGTTTCTTTCGTTTGCCCACTGGCACACATAATTTGCAGAGGGATTTCTTTGGCAGCTTTTTTCAGTTGCTTCCCTTCTTTAGTCAAAGTGATTCTGACCTGGCGTTCATCGATCTCGTCGCGTGTACGTTGCAGCAGATCGGCGGCTTCCATCCTCTTTAATAGCGGCGTTAACGTGCCAGAATCCAGGAATAGCGCCTCGCCTATATCTTTAACCAGAATGCCATCATGCTCCCACAGCACGATCATGACCAGGTATTGTGGATAGGTCAGGCCGATTTTTTCTAACAAGGGTTTATACGTCTTAGTCATCGCCAGGGACGCAGAATACAGCGCGAAGCAGAATTGATTGTCTAGTGCCAGTAAATCGACTTCAGCAGTAGTGCTATCTTTAGAACTATTTTTAGAGGTATTTTTCATTGCTGTATTGATACGCTGATGATGGTGGATCTGAATGTTACGTCTTGCCAGAAATTGCATAAAGTGTGCATGAATTATCGGCGCTCTAGGCCAGATTATCAAATAAAGACGGTACCTTTACCACGACGCAGCGGCAGTTTTGAGTAAGTTCTCATAATGTCACACGTTATAATGTCGACTATTTCATATATCCAGGACTTACGCAAAATGATCCAGCAAGACGTAGCGACGACGATAGTACTTTAGTACAACTAAGAGCTACAACGCAGCTGGAGCGGTTTTGCGTAAGTCCTCATATTAATTCATGCATCAAATTGCATTTTACTGTTCGGATCAACATCGTTGCTCTGAACACACCCTAAGGTAAATCGTGACGTTCATCGAAAAACTCTCCGCCGCTTGGGCGAAAAATAATTCTTTGTTGTGTGTCGGGCTTGATCCTGATGTATCTCGCTTTCCCGCAGAGATCGCGCAGCAGCCAGATGCGATTTTTGCATTTTGTAAAACTATGATTGATGCGACCGCGGATCTCGCCTGCTCATTCAAGCCACAAATTGCGTATTTTGCTGCCTTACGGGCAGAAGATCAGTTGGAAGCTATTTGCCGCTATATCAAAACAAGGTATCCGGCGATCCCGATTATTTTAGATGCCAAACGTGGCGATATCGGCGCAACCGCCGAGCAATATGCGCGTGAAGCGTTTGAGCGCTATGACGCCGATGCTGTGACAGTCAATCCGTATATGGGTTTTGATTCAGTCGCGCCGTACATGGAATGGAAAGACCGTGGCGCGATAGTTTTGTGCCGCACCTCCAATGCAGGCGGATCGGATTTGCAATTTTTAGATGTCGGCGGCAAACCGCTGTATCAGCATGTCGCCCAATTGGTAGCCGACAAATGGAATACTAACGGCCAATGCGCCTTGGTCGTCGGTGCAACTTTTCCTGCGGAGCTAGCGCAGGTACGCCAGATCATTGGTGATATGCCTTTGCTGGTACCGGGAATCGGTGCGCAAGGTGGAGATATCGCAGCGACAGTTGCCGCGGGTAAAACGGCTGGCGGAACTGGGATGATGATCAATTCGTCCCGAGCAATCTTGTACGCCAAACCGCAAGCCGAGGAGAGCTATAGCCAGGCTGCGCGACGGGTTGCGATGGAAACCAGAGACGCGATTAATGCTTGTCGTATTTAAGTAAAAAGCGTTTGATTGAAGAGTTAAAAAGGGAGCCTGGCTCCCTTTTGTCATTACAGCTTACCGGTCTTAAAAATAAACCTGCATTCTAAGCACTCACTGAAATACTACTTCCAGAGCCGGTATTGCCAGACTGAAAAGGATCAGCGTAGGCCTGCAATAACTGCAATGCTTTTCTAAATAATGTGGCATCGCTGCTGGTGCTGGCGTTGCCGCTACTGTCGGAACTGGTGCCGGTCGATCCTGAGCTGGACGATGCTGCATTGGACGACGTTGCCGCTATTCCAGTAACGCCCGTGGCACTGGTGGTGTTGGCGGTACCCGATGAGCTGGTACCCGACGTTGCTGAGCTAGATGTCTCGTTTAGCTTTGCCTCGGCGGCGGCTAATAGTTTCTCCGCATAGGCCAAACTCTCTTTGGTTGACACCGTGCCATCTTCATTGGTATCCGCCGGGTCATAGGTTTTTGTCGCACTGCTGCTGGCGGTTGCACTGGCAGCGCCACCACCACCACCGCTTTGTTCGCCAGAATCAGCTGATTGCGCCTGACCAGAGCCTGCGCTTTGAGTTGGCGGTGGAGGTGGGGCTTGATTGCTGACATTGCTAGCGCCTGCACCAGAAGTGCGGCGGGCGTTGAACTGGCTTTCTAGTTCATCGCTGAGTTTTTGCAAACCAGAGCTGAATTCTTGTTTAGTGACTTTGCCATCGCTGTCACTATCTAGTTTTTTGAAAAGATCACTAATTTCGGTCGTGCTGCTTGAGCTGCTGCCAGAAGCTGTAGTTGCATTGGACGAGGTTGTAGCAGACGTGGAGGAGGACGAGGAAGACAGTTTGCTAAACGCCGACTGCAAATCAGCTTCGCTTAAATAGCCCTGATTATTGGTATCAAGCTTACTAAAAACATCGTCCGCAATCTGCGTCGGGTCTGGCTTTTGTCTTTGTACACTGCTGGAATAATTATAGGCCGAGGTAGTGCCTATGCTTCCTATTGAACTCATGATGTCGCTCCCTTCTGATTGATGACGTTAGTAAGCAAAGTGCTGCGGAAAAACGGATAGTTCCAGTTTCTCCCAGCGATGTTGCTTAGCTGTGTCTGCTTTGTATCAGACTCGACATATTTAAAACGAATACAAGAAGTTGAGTATGTTCAGAACAATCACTGAATAGGATTTTATTAAAATAATGTAATTACTGATCAGACAATTTTCTAGGCAAGCAGATCTGTGCAGTCAGGCCGCGGCGCTCAGTATTATTGAACAAAACTAAATCGCCAGCATGCTGGCGTGCGATTTCTCTGGCGATACTTAAGCCCAGACCAACACCGCCGCTATTTCTGTTACGTGATTCTGATAAACGGACAAATGGTTCAAACACCTGCAGTAACTGATCTGGCGGAATACCTGGCCCATCATCAACAACCTGAATTAAAAGTTGATCGGGACTATCGCGCAAAATAATTTCGACTTCTTTGCCATGACTGAGCGCATTTTCTAAGATGTTAGAAATACAGCGACGCAAATCAGAAATAATCGCAAAGAGTGGCTGAGCATCGCCTGAAAAATGTACCTGATGTCCTTGCTCTTGTGCATTATCAACCAAGGCTTCTACCAAGGCTTGCACGTCCAATAATTGCCCCGATGCAGTCGCTTTACCGTTACTGCGCAGGTACTCCAAAGTCGTATCCAGCATCAAGCGCATTTCTTCTATATCTTGTTGCAATTTATCTTTGGTGGCATCGTCGTCCAGATGTTCTATCCGTAATTTCATGCGGGTTAAAGGTGTACGCAAGTCATGCGACACCGCAGCTAAAAAGCGACCTCGCTCTTCTAATTGCAATCGAATCCGTTCCCGCATTTTATTAAATACATTGGCGGCCTGGCGTGCCTCTGCCGGGCCGGTTTCCAGCAAAGCTGGTGCATTCAAATTATCGCCAACCTGGCTTGCGGCATGCGCCAGATTTTGTATCGGTTTCGCCAGATTGCGTGATCCATACCAGGCAGCAATTGCAAGAATTAAAAATTGCATAGACATACTCAGAAAAAAACCCAGCATCGGCCCCGGGAAGTGATCTTCATGCGGTGGCAGATGTCTTAGTGGTGCCATATTGTCGGGCGGTGCCGTTTGCATTTGCCTAGAAAACGGTGGTCTGTTCTCTGCATGCGGATGTGGAAAACGGTCACCCAAAAATACGAATAACAAAATAAATGTCATAACATGGCTGACGATCACCGCCCCCATTGCCAATCCGAATAAGCGTGTAAAAATCGTATCAGAGAAAAAACGGCGTAATCCCAATGTTGTTGCTGGTGTTGTCGTCATTATTTAATTCGAGGAAGGATGAGGCAAAGACGGCGATGGCAGCAGCGTCGGTGTAACTGTTTTCGATGCAGATGCAGATGCCGGTGGCTGAAACATATAGCCTTCGCCGCGTATGGTTTTTAGCATTGATGGTTGGCGCGAATCCTCACTGAGTTTTTGCCGTAGTCGCGAGACCAGCAGATCGATACTGCGATCAAATGCCAAAGACGATTTGCCACGTGCGATATCCAATAACTGATCGCGGCTAAGAACTTGCCCCGGGCGCTTTACAAAAGTTAATAGCAAACGGAACTCTGCATTGGACAGCGGCACCACTAAATTGTCGGGCGTATTGAGCTGGCGCGTATGACAATTAAGACGCCAGCCATGGAACGTAATTTCTTCTTCGGTTCGGTTATTGTGCTGGCTATGGTGTTGGCTAATTTGGTTGCTCTGGCTGGCCTGACCGGCCTGTGTCCGGCGCAAAATCGTATGGATACGCGATACCAGTTCTCGGGTATCAAAGGGCTTGACTACGTAGTCGTCTGCACCTAACTCTAAACCAATAATTCTATCGGCAGATTCGCCGCGAGCGGTCAACATCAGGACGGGGATTTGGCTGTCTTTGCTATTTCGCAGACCTCGCAATAAAGAGAGTCCGTCTTCATCAGGCAACATCAGATCAAGCAAAATAATATCGATCTGGGTAGCTGCTAATTGTTGACGCATCGCTTTACCGTCGGCGACGGTAATGCAGCGGATACCAAATTTTTCTAAATAGCGTGCTAACAGTTCACGGATGTCAGCATCATCATCGACCAGCAGGGCATTAATGTGCGGTTCTGGCAGCGTTGCCTGCGAGTGGGCTTTACTGGCGTTGGGGCTCGTTGTGAGTGCATCAGTGTGTACATTAGTCGTAGACAAATCAATTTCCTTCACACTATCTTTGACAGGACTTGCGCTACATTACTCCGGCGAAGTTCTTTTAAATTTTTTGCTACGCTTCTTTAACATAGCGTAGCAACTTATCTAAAGCATGCACGATAGTTTGCTCACGTACCGCGTGACGATCACCGCTAAATACTTTGCGTTCAGTATGCGTGATGCCTCCAACCAGCCAGGCAAAACAGACTGTGCCAACCGGCTTGCCCGGTACTGCACCGCCCGGACCAGCAATACCCGTGGTGGAGAGGGAGACATGGGCCTCAGAATTGGCTAGCGCGCCTTCTGCCATGGCCGCGGCAATTTCTTCACTGACCGCACCGTGCTGTGCAATCAATGCGTCGGAGATATTTAATAATTCCGTTTTGGAGGAGTTGGAGTAAGTGATAAACCCGCAATCAAACCATTCCGAGCAACCGGCGATTTCGGTAATGGCTTGGCAAACGCCGCCGCCAGTGCAGGACTCTGCGACCGACAATAAAAGTTTTTTGGATTGCAGGGCTGAGCCGACTTCGGTAGCGAGTTGAATAACATTTGGCATGGCATGGTCTCCTGTGGTGGATTAACTCAATTAGGCGAATAAACGAATCAAGTTGATGAATTACTTTACCACTTTGTCCATGCGCATTGATAGCGACTTGATGAAGTTTCAGCTTTGTAAAGTGGATTTTTACAAACGTGCAAGATCAGATCTTTAGCTAACACTACTGGCTGAAACAGTTTGCCTGCAGACGTTGAAAAAGCGTAAAAAAGTACGTATTTGGAATACTTTTTTTAGTTTTTATAACAAAGATTGGATTGAGATGATTTTATATACTCACTATGAGTATATTTTATTGTCCAAGTAATCTCTGGACAATTTGGCATATTTATTAAAAATAAGGGGGGAGTATATTCAATTTAATGAGGAATTTAATGCAATGAAGCCGTCAGATTACGCGCCACAAGGCAAATAGCAACAAGGTATAAAACGCGGCCAGAATATCGTCCCACATCACACCAAAACCGCCTTTGAGCTGACGATCAAAATAGCCTATCGGTGGTGGCTTGACCATATCAAATACCCGGAACCAGAAAAATGCCCAGCATTGGGTAGAAAAACTGGCAGGCGTGACAAACAGCAATACTAGCCAAAACGCAATGATCTCGTCCCACACCATGCTGCCATGATCTGCCACGCCCATATTGCGCCCGGTTACCTGGCATGCCCATACACCCACGACAAAACCCAGCACAATAATCCAAGCCCACGAGCTTGGCGTGAATAAATCTGGCCAGCGCGTACTCAGCACATTAAAACTTAGCCAGGCAAATAAGGTGCCGCTGGTACCAGGCATGATGGGCGAGAGTCCGCTGCCAAAGCCTTGCGCGAGGATATGTGCCGGATTACTCAGCATAAAGCGTGCGCTTGGTTTGATTGTTTTTATGCCGTCGGTGCTAGAGGTGTTAAATATGCTCATGGGCTGATTCTGTCTCGGCTACGGACTACTAAAATGATCAAAAGAGGTCAATGATAAAGCTAATGGCTGCCCGCTGGCATCCAGCAAGCGTAAGCCAAGATCAGTCTCAATCCGGCCAATACGTGTGACCGTAGTCTGGCTGTGGCGTCCCGCCTCCGCAACCGCATCACGTTGGCTAACAGGGGCGGTAAAACATAATTCGTAATCATCACCACCCGCAAGACAAAACTCGCGGCGCCTTGTTTGATCTTGCTTGCGTAGCGCCAAACCTGCTGGCAAATCATCCACCGACAAGCTGGCACCAACACCGGATTTTTTTAGAATATGCCCAAGGTCGCCGATCAAACCGTCTGAGATATCCAATGCCGCATGCGCAATAGCCTGCAATGCCGTGCCCAGCGCAATACGTGGTGTAGGCTGATGCATGCGTGGTGCGGCAATCGCCAGATCGGCGTCACTCAAGCGCATCTCATCCCAATAGTGCGCCAATGCCAGACGCGCATCGCCTAAAGTGCCAGAAACCCAGATGTCATCGCCGACCTGTGCGGCATCACGGCGTAAGGCTCGTCCGGGCGGCAATTCACCAAAAATCGTGATGCAAATTGTCAGCGGACCTTTAGTCGTATCGCCACCGATCAAAACACAGTGATGTTGCTCCGCCAGTGCCAGCAAGCCGCCAGAAAATTCTGCCAACCAATCTGGTCTTGCTTCTGGCAAGGCCAGCGCCAAGGTAAACGCAACTGGTTTGGCACCCATCGCTGCGAGGTCAGACAAATTCACCGCCAGACATTTATGCCCCAGCATACGGGGATCGGCATCCGGGAAAAAGTGCCGGCCCGACACCAGCATATCGCTGGAAATCGCCAATTGCATGCCGGGTGAAGGCTGGAGTAAAGCGCAGTCGTCACCTATCCCCAGCGCAATCCGGCGGTCGCTGCTGGCGGGTGTGACGAAATACTGTTGGATAAGGTCGAATTCAGAGAGCATGCCGGATTGTACCGAATCTCTTTTGTTGATCAAGTGAATAATGATTGAAGACAGGCAAGGCTATTTCTTTCTAAAAAAGATGGTACTAGAGAAAAGAAAAAACAAGAAAATGCAAGAAAAAGCGATAGCAAAAGTAAGTAAAAAACAAAGTAAAAAGCTCAGTAAAAAGTCGGTTGCAAGGACATTGTGAATTTGATAGACAGCCAGAAGTAGATAGATCCGTGTTGCACTTTACACTCAGATGACCGAATATAAACTTTCCCTGCGGGAAAACTTGAATCTTCGGGTTAGAATTCGACAGGTTTATTGGCTGATGAATTGGTTGATTGCTCGGCAGTTCCAACAGCTCCGGCAGTTCCCGCAGTTCCATTAACGGGTCTATTTTTATTTACGGACCTGTTTTTATTTAGATTCGTTGCGTCATTCGAAACCCTATTTATCCAATGGGGTGCGTTGCAGTTGTTATCCATATTCTGATATCTACTGATACTTATTGATTCGTGTACAAGCTAAAAAATTATTTCCATGCATGGTTGCAAAAAAGTGTGTACGTGCGGCTATATGTCCCACTGACTTTATTAATTATTCTCGTAAGCGGGTTTCGCTATTATTTGCTGATACAGGCTGAAACTACTGAGGTCAGGCAGCGCGCCTCTGCTGAAATGCGGCAAGCAAGTCATTTTTTACTACCTGTAATTAAAGAGCTTTCAGCGAGACATCAGCCTGCTGAGATAAAACAATTAATTGAACGCGAAATAAGTACCAGTGACCAGATTACCGAGATCACTTGGCAGGATGAGCACGGCCAGCTTGTTGCAGAAAATATTACCAACAGCATCAGTGCTGCACCGCCTTGGTTTTTTCATTTTATCCTACTAAAAAATGAGTCGCAGGTTCATCAGATTATGTTATCAGATGGTGCTATGGCGACGCTCCAGTTAACGACCTCGCCCGCTACGGTCATCGATGCTATCTGGGCTAAAGTATGTACGCAAGCCAAGCTGTCGGCTGCGATTATTTTTACTATTTTTTTCTTACTTAGTTTGATTTTACGCGCCAATGCCAGAACCTTAGCAAAACTCGCCATTGCAACGATCAGATTTAAAAAAGGCGAGCATTCCGTCCGTATGGAAGTCGCTGGTAGTGTGGAATCGCGCGCATTGGCAAGCACCTTCAACAGCATGACGGAAGAAGTTCAGAAACTCTTTAAGTCTTTGCAACTCAGCAGACACGAGCTGGCAATCGAGAAGGAGATCGTAGAAACTACCTTGGCATCCATTGGTGACGCTGTGATCAGTACCGATATTGACGGGAATATTTTGACCCTGAATAAAGTCGCTCATCAGCTGACGGGTTGGAGCCAGCAAGAGGCGCATGCTACACCTTTAAAACACGTCTTCACTTTGCTGGATGCAATCGATCAACGCAGAATGACGATTTTTGTTCAGGGTATTCATGTTGTTGAAAACAAGCTTGAAAGCAGCGGAAACAATAGCCCAAATAATAGCGAAAAAAATAGAATTGAAAGTGATAACCAGGATGTACTGCAATCCTCGGGGAAGATGCTGATAAACAGAAATGGTCAGCAACATGAAATCGACTTTACTGCTTCTCCGATCAAACGGAAAGACGGTAGCGTAATTGGTTGCGTTCTGGTCTTCAGAGATGTCAGCGAAAAGCGTCTTTTAATGCAGAGAATTTCTTGGCAAGCCGGTCATGATCAGTTAACAGGCTTAGAGAATCGTCACCTGTTTACTGAGCGTTTTAAACTGGCTATTGAGCAGGCAAATGCCGATCAATATTGGCTCGCAGTATGCTTGCTTGATCTGGATCATTTTCAAACTATTAATGAGCAACACGGACAAGAAGTCGCTAATAAATTACTTCAAAATATTGCAGGAAGATTAGAGACGTGCATAGCAACAGCTAACTCCGGCAATTACATAGCGCGCTTGGGCGGTGACGAATTTGTTGCATTAATCCAAGTCCAGATCGGCGCCGCAGATCTGGAGGATAAATTGACCAGACTAATGACGGAATTATCCCGTCCGCATCAATTTGAGCAAAAAGAAATTGCCATCACAGCGAGTATTGGCGTGGCAATTTATCCGCGTGATGATCTTAATCCCGATATTTTATTGCGTAGCGCTGATCAGGCTATGTACCAAGCAAAATTGAATGGACGCAATCAATTTCATGTCTTTGATGCGCAATTAGATCAGCAGGTCAGGACACATCACAATCAGCGCACCAGAATCAGACGTGCATTAATTGACGGCGAGTTGAGGTTGTATTACCAGCCCAAAGTCAACATGCGAAAAGGCGAAATCATTGGTATGGAAGCGCTATTGCGCTGGCAACATCCTGATAAAGGTATCGTCGGGCCACTACATTTTTTGCCGATAGTTGAGCATACCGATTTGATCGTTGATATCGGCGAGTGGGTTATACATCAGGCATTGGAGCAATTAGTTCTCTGGTATGAGGCTTACTCGCATTGGGTGCTTAGCGTGAATATTGCGGCAAGACATTTTCAGCATCCCGATTTTTTGGCAAGATTGACGAGCATTCTGGCCGACTATCCCCAAGTCAATCCACAATCTTTAGAAATTGAAATTTTAGAATCTGCAGCGATTCAAGATATTCAGTATGTCCGTGAAGTCATCATCGCCTGCCAAGAATTGGGTGTACGTTTTGCCTTAGATGATTTTGGAACGGGTTATTCCTCTTTGTCGTATCTAAAACGATTACCCACTAATACCTTAAAAATCGATCAGAGTTTTGTCAGAAACATGCTAGAAGACCAAGAAGACCTTGCGTTAATCAGTGCGGTTATCGGCCTTGCCGATGCTTTTAAACGCGAGGTTATTGCTGAGGGTGTTGAGACAGCAGAGCAGGGCGTCTCCTTAATGCGACTTGGTTGTGATTATGCGCAAGGGTATGTAATTGCGCATCCTATGCCAGCGCGCACAGTAGACTCTTGGGTAAGAACATATAGACCAGCATCTGAGTGGAGTCTGCAAGCCAAACTTGCCTAGCTGGGTGTTGGCACAATGTTGGCTTAAGGACGGCCGCTATACAGTAGGATATCAGTTACTAATTTCTTGATTAAATTACCTTAATAATGATGATCTCTATACGTCGCTACCTTGCAACTGACTGGAACAGTATTTGGCCGATCTTGCAGACCACTTTTGCCCAAGGTGATACCTACGCTTATGATACTCAAAGCACCGAGGCAGAGATACATAGCGCGTGGATTAAGACTCCTGCCGCCACTTATGTCGCCTGCGCAGCAGATGGACAGATATTAGGTACTTATATCCTCAAACCTAACCAGCCAGGTTTAGGTAGCCATGTCTGCAATTGCGGTTATGTGGTCGCGCCAGATGTACAAGGCAAGGGTATCGCTTCTGCAATGTGTGAACATTCGCAGTCAGAGGCAATCGCGATGGGGTTTCTTGCTATGCAATTTAATTTGGTGGTGTCTACCAATGAGCGCGCCGTGCGCCTTTGGCAGCGGCTGGGCTTTAGCGTGATTGGTACTCTGCCTCTCGCTTTTAAACACCGGCAACTTGGTTATGTTGATGCTTTTGTGATGTTTAAGACCTTGGTAAGTCCACCATCTGATTAGATGTGGACAGGATTATGCGCTGATAGACCAACACACCTTAAGACAGCCAGTGCATAATTCTGAGTGCTTGCTATAGGTTAAATATTCTCAAGGACTACAATGATACGTGTTGCCATTTGTGATGATCATCAAATTGTTCGTGCTGGATTTAAGCAGATTTTTTCTGAGGTAGCCGATATTGAGGTCGTGGCTGAGGCAAGTACCGGCAGAGAAGCATTGGATATTGCGCGGAATAAGTTGTGCGACGTGATGCTGCTCGATATCAGCATGCCAGATCAGAGCGGCATTGATACTTTGCGCACCATCAAGCAAGGGCAGCCAGAATTACCGATTTTGATTTTAAGTGGTTATCCAGCTCAGCAATACGCGGTCAATTTATTCAAAATGGGTGCCAACGGTTATCTGAATAAAGAGTGTGACACCGATGAGCTGATTAAAGCTGTTCGTACGGCCGCTACCGGACGGCGTTATGTGAGTGCAGAGGTGGGAGAAATATTGGCGCAGGGCTTTGATCAAGATGTCACTGCAGCTTTACACACAGAATTATCTGATCGGGAGTTTCAGGTATTTTTGCGCTTGGCGAAGGGAGAATCGGTGTCTGATATCGCGCTTGTTTTATCGCTTAGTGTAAAAACGATCAGCACCTACCGTGCTCGCGTGATGGAAAAAATGCACTTACATTCAAACAGTGATCTGACGTATTACGCTTTAAAAAATAATTTGCTGGATTGAACATTACTTAAAAAAATCGTCAACTATTTCAATAAATTTACTTGTATCGCAAGCTTGTTTCCCCATTAAATTTTAAGACTTTAATGTAGCAAGTCCCGAATACGGCTGACCAGCAAATCCATCTCACGCGACTTATCAAAAAAATCTTCAGCACCGTATTTAAGACTGTGGGTTCGCAACGCTGGCGTAGGATGATTGGTAAATACAAAGCGCTTTCCGTAATCACGGGCATCATTTTGTAAGGCGGCTAATACGGCTAAGCCATTACCTTCGCTCAAACTGATATCTACAATCGCTACGTCCCATTCACTAGCCCTCAATTGCTTTAAAGCGTCTTTTTCGTTCTCAGCAAAACCTACCACTTCGATCTGTTCCGTGTCATGCAGCATGTCAATCAAGACAGTACGGATTCGCTGAGAATCCTCTATCAAGAACACTTTAAGTTTTTTCGTTACATCCATAATTTCGACCTCACGTAACATCGCTGAAGATGTTGACGATTTTTCAGTTATTTGCTGCATTGCGGCTCCAATTCGCGATTTCCATTTATGATCTCGCTTTAGAGTCATTGTAAACATGGTGATAAGTGCTTGCAATCAGCGTAAACTGAAGATGATGTAGGAGTGTTCCTACGTGCAGATTTTTCGTACTATTTCGTACTTAGTTTTATTAATAATCGCCAGCTAAAATCTTAAAAAAACGCATAACAGTCGCCACATCCATAGCAAATTAGGATATTCGTGTGAATAAAACTTCCTCCACTTCACTACCGCTGTACATCACAGCTTTATTTCTCGTTTGTTTAATTACCTTGATTGGTAACGCGATATCTGATTATCAAAATCTGCAAAAGCTGAAAAATAATACCGATTGGATCGAGCACACATGGAATATTAAAGATCATTTAAAAAATGTGAATTTGCTCATCATGGATGCCGAGAGCAGCATGCGTGGTTATTACTTATCAGGCGATGAGGTATTTTTAGGGCCGAAGAAAAATGCCGCTATTCAGCTTAATCAGGAATTTATTTTACTGAATAGTTTAGTCAAAGATAATCCAGCTCAAATTAAAAATCTATCTCAGTTGCGCGAGATGTTTGATCGGAAAATGAAAAAATTTGATCAAGGTATTGCGCTATATAAAGATGGCGGTTTAGATGAGGTTGTTAAGGTAATTCGGCTAGGTGAGGGCAGAGAAATCATGGATGAGATCCGTCTTCTGGATGTCATCATGGAGAAAGAAGAGCTGGAGTTATTATCCAATCGTCGTACTCAATTTTTTAATGAACATAATCAGGCGCTATGGATAGGCAATATGATCAATATCATTGCCATTCTGGTGTTAATGCTTTTTTATCGTCTGATACAAAAGAGCTTTGCAAAACAAAGAGAGGTAGAGGCAGAATTAAAAACGACAAACGATAATCTTGAGTCTACGGTCATGGCACGTACTGAACAGCTGTCAGTTTTGTCGCATCATCTGCTGCGTGTATCTGAGGAAGAAAAAGCAAAATTAGCGCGAGAGTTGCATGATGAAATGGGGGCTAGCCTGACCGCTATTAGTATGGATGTATCAATGTTGACGGAGAAATTAAAGACCAAAGAGCCAGCTTTGTCTCTTCAGCTACAAAGAGCAAAAACCACCTTGTTAGAAGTGGTTGATCTTAAGCGTCGCATTATCGAAGATCTGCGCCCCAGTATGTTGGATAACCTTGGTCTGGCAGCATCCATACAAAATTATTGTGACGAGGCAGCGCGTATCGCTGGCTTGCAACTGGTGATGGATATTGATGAGGATATCGACAGAATAGATCCAGCCTGGTCTATTGCTTTATTTAGGATCGCGCAAGAATCGCTGACGAATGTGATCAAGTATGCCAAAGCAAAAAAAGTCACAGTCAGTTTAAAAAGAGAGCGGTCGGACCTGTATTTACAGATTTTAGATGACGGTATTGGTATATCTATTGACGCTATTAAAAAACCGCGCTCACATGGATTGCTGGGGATGCGTGAGCGTACTCTGCTATTGGGTGGAACGTTTACGATCAAACCAGGTAAGGACGATACGGGCACATTAGTTGAGGCGCGTATTCCCTACCCTGGACAAACTCCTGCTAGCGAAATGATCTGACTGCTATCGTTTGATTGCCGCATTTGCCAGCATTAAATCGAAGGCATGTCTGGCGACTTTGTAGCATTCGCCAGCATGTGCTTCCAGGCCTTCTCTATCCAATACCGTGATGCTGCCACGACGATATTTTAGCAAGCCGGCGTGTTGTAACTTGCCGGCGGCCTCGGTAATACTCTCACGGCGTACACCCAGCATATTTGAAATTAACTCATGCGTTACTTTCAGCTCATTAGTCGGCAAACGATCTAACCGGTCTAACAACCAACGGGATAATTGCTGGTCTACAGAATAGTGGCGGCCAGAGACAGAATTTTGTGCCATCTGTGCGAACAAGGCTTGGGTATAGCGCATCATCAAAGACTGTAATTTATCTCCTTGATTACAAGCTTCTTTTAAGACAGATGTTTTTAAACGATACGCGTAACCTGTACTTTGTACCATTGCTGTACCCATGGCGCTTTCGCCCATCAGTGCAGAAATACCGACCATACCCTCATGACCGATCACGGCAATCTCTGTTACACCACCGTCTGCCAGCACGTATAAGAGCGCAACGATGGCAGTAGTTGGGAAGTAGACATAAGAGAGCTTATCGCCGTAGTCATGCAATTTTTGATCAAACGACAGGTCGACAAACTCTAGATGCGGCAAGAGGAAGGCTAATTCTTCAGCAGGCAATGCCGCCAACAAATCATTTTGAATTGGACCGATAGGACGTGGATTCAATACTGCATTGATGGCGAAATCATGTTTCAGCAAAGAGCGTTGTAAGCGTGGTGCTACATCTGCTTTGATGGAGATTTCAGTGCGCAAGGATTGAGTCATTTTTAGCCTCTCATTTAAATCACGTAAGTCGTATCAAACTTGGTCAAAGTTGCTGCAAACATCAACACGTCTGGTGTCAGTGCATGAGTTGTACTTTATGTGTTTAAAGTAAGAGTTGCCATCGGAATAAGGGGCGTACTTTTGTACGCAAAGAGCCTGGGATGTTGTCAGCGTTGTCTTACAGCACAGGCAGGGAGAATAGCACCAGAGATTGTTTTTGCCGAGATAATATCTGGCGCTTTAACCTGTTAATTTAATATACTCCCATCTAAATTTTTTAAAAATTGTGCATTATCCAATGATTGTATGGACGTTAAAAATATACATGGTGGGAGTATATTATTATCTTGTTTAATTATCGAGTTGGTTTTATGCGCTTTCAGCACTGTATTTTGTTACCGTGTAATGTCAGATTCTTGATTGGCGCGTGTAGGACTCAGTTTTAATCCAGCGTCTGAGTTACCTGAGTTAGCGCAAAGCGGATCAAATCTGCTTGTCCTTCAATATGTAATTTGCGTTTGATATTGAGTCTGTGTGTTTCTACCGTTCTGACACTTAAGTTGAGTTCGCGGGCGATGTGTTTATTGGATTTGCCTGTAGCGATGCTTTTGAGTATGCCTTGCTCTCTTTGGGTCAGCATCTGCGCCGCCGAGGGCGCAGCGGATTGTTTTTGTAAGCCTGAGCTGAAATACCGCTTACCATCCATCACATCATGGATGGCCGCGATGATCTCTTCCGCCGGCGCATCTTTTAAAACATAAGCACGTGCGCCAGCTTGCATGGACTGGCTGACATATTCCGCTTTCTCATGCATGGATAACATGATCACTGCGATTTTTGGATAATCCCTGCTTAACTGTGCAGTCAAACTAATACCGTTAGCAGAATTTGCCCCCAAATTGATATCCATCAGTATCAGATCAATGGGCAAGTTGGCTGCCAGTTGCAGCGCCTGCTCAGCATGAGCCGCTTCACCAATAATATGGAAATGCGGAATCGTTTCCAGCCTGGCTTTAAGACCGTCTCTGACTAGCGGATGATCATCTACCAGCAGCAGATTGATGGATTTTGTGGTGGCCTGATCTGGCGTTGCTGTGTTCATGATGAGTTCCTTGCGATGCTGGTGATGCGGGCAATAACTTGGGTACCGCTGGCGCTGGAATGCAATTCTAACTGGCCGTTGACGGTTGCCAGTCGCTCTCGCATATTGCTCAATCCTATACCGCGTTTGGGGTGACTGGCGATACCTTGTACGTCAAATCCGGCACCATTGTCCTCGATCATTAAATCGACAGAATGTTTGTCGCCCCGCAAAGTAATCTGCACCTGTGTCACCTGGCCAGCATGTTTGTGGATATTGGTCAAAGCCTCTTGGGCGATGCGGAATAAGACCGTATTACTGATGTCGTCCAAACCATCGCAGTCGCCATCGCTTAAAAAGTTGACTGGCAGGCCAGTGTCTTGGGTAAATTCTTCGCTTAAATGCTCAAACGCTGCGGCGAGTCCCAGGTCATCCAGCATTGCAGGGCGCAGATCATGTGAGATTCTTCTGACCTCGCCTAGTGCATCGTTGAGTTGGGTTGTGGCGCGCATGAATGAGGATTTAGCAGATATATTTTTAGACCCGTTCTCAGAGGCGGTTTCTAACTGCTCTGCATCCAGCTTGGCTAAGCCTGATTCGATTTGCAATTTGACCGATACCAATAACTGACTCAATCCATCATGCAGATCACGCGATAAACGGGCGCGCTCGTCTTCTTGTGACCGGACTACACTTTGCGCCAGCACCTTGAGTTTTGCCTCTGCTACGCGAGATTCGCTAATGTTTAATGCCAGGCCAGAAGCGGCAATCAACAAGGCGCTGGTGATGGCAATGCCCGCAATCCAGAATAGAGTGCTTTGGCTATTTTTAGTATTTTGTACTTCGATTTTATTCAAAGCGTTATTCACATCATCGAGATAAATACCGCTACCCAGCATCCAGCCCCAGCGCTCCAACGGTATGACATAACCTAGTTTGGCGGCGACCTTGTGGGTGGAGGGTTTTTCCCACAAATAACGGACTACGCCGCCACCTTCCTGCGCTTTAGCGATCAACTTCCTGATGGTGAAATTACCCTCAGGATCTTTCATATTCCATAAGTCCTGGCCAACCAGATCGCTTTGACGTGGATGCATCAAATTTTTGCCATGCATGTCATACACATAAAAATAACCATCATCGCCGAAATCTAGCTTGGCTAAAATTGCCTTGGCTTCTTCTTGTGTGCGGAGATCTTGTTTTTCTGCATTGTATAAATTCGATATCGCAGCAGCACCCAAGGTGACATAGTGTTTTAACTCAATTTCTTTACTCGCCAGATAAGCTTGTTCCACAGTCGTGCGCTGTTGCTCCGCAAGCAAAGTGGTCTGATAAAAAACCGCCATCGCAATCGCTGCTAAGGAAAGCAGCAAAGGGGTGATTGCAAACAGGATAATTTTTTGTCTGAGCTTCATCGGGTTGGTTTTAATTAATTTGTAGAAAAATTTTTAGGATCAGCTTTAAATATCAATTTTAAGCATCAAGGTATATGAAAAAAGCCCCGCAAGGATGCGAGGCTTAATATGTTTTATCTGGACAGCTAAACTGCTGGGCTTATTCAGTCGGTGGTACATAGCCAGTTGCGGCATCTGCGCCATCGCCAAAGAAATGTTTTTCCATTTGTGTTGCCAGATATTTACGGGCGCGGGTATCTGCTAAATTCAGACGGTTTTCGTTGACCAACATCGTCTGATGTTTGAGCCAGGCAGCCCAGGCTTCTTTCGATACGCTTTCGTAAATTTTCTTACCGAGTTCACCCGGATACGGAGGAAAATCTAAACCTTCAGCTTCTTTGTCTAACTTAATGCAGTGGACCGTACGGGCCATGGTAAAACTCCTATCAATCTTTGAAAAGGGACTTACGAAAAATCGCCCCAGCTGCGTTGTAGCGTCCGTTCGTACTAAGTAAGGTACTAAAGTACTGTCTTCGCCGCTACGCCTTGCTGGGACAATTTTGCGTAAGTCCTAAGAAATAACAACCGAGGTTGCAGCGATGCTCAAGATTATAACTGCTTAATCAGCACCAGCGATTTGCGCTGCCAGTTATACATTTTTTGCCGATTCTTTGGCAGATCATCAACGGTCGCTTTGACAAAACCGCGTTTTAAAAACCAGTGCTCGGTTCGCGTCGTTAAAACGAACAGCGAATGGATACCCGCTCGCCTTGCCCGTTTTTCAATATGTTTGAGGATCCGTTCACCGTCACCCTGACTTTGCACATCGGGATTGACCGTCAGGCAGGCCATTTCTCCCATTTTCTCCATAGGGAAAGGGTAGAGCGCCGCGCAGCCAAAAATCACACCATCATGCTCAATCACGGAGAAGTAATTAATCTCACGCTCGATCAGCTCACGACCACGTTTGACCAGGGTGCCGTCGGCTTCCAGCGGCTCGATCAGTTTAATAATGCCACCGACATCTTCAATCGTGGCTTCACGCAAGCTCTCCAGATTTTCATAGCTGACCATCGTGCCGACTCCATCATGCGTGAATAACTCTAGCAAGGCAGAACCATCCAGTTTGTAGGGCACAATATGTACCCGAGGCACGCCACCGCGTGACGCCTTCACCGCATGTTCCAGATAAAACGAAGAATCTGCCGGCAGATAATTTGCTTTGATTTCTTGCTCTGCCTGTACCGATGATAGCTCGCGTAGCTCATCATTATCTTTGTCCAGCATCATCGGTGTTTCGCTGATGAAGATCAGCTTATCCGCTCGCAATGCAATGGCAGCAGCCACCGCGACATCTTCCATTGTCAGATTAAATGCCTCACCCGTCGGAGAAAATCCCAAGGGGCCCAGCAGTACCAGACTGCCAGCAGCCAGAATCGAGTGGATGGTGTCATACGCTACTTTGCGGGCAATCCCTGTTAGACCAAAGTCAACGCCATCGACAATTCCAATCGGTTTGGCCGTGACAAAATTACCAGAGATGATCCTGATCGCAGAATGTGCCATCGGCGTATTTGGCAAACCTTGGCTGAATGCAGCCTCAATATCCAGTCGCAACTCGCCAGCCGCTTCTTTAGAACACTCCAGCGCGGCGGTGTCGGTGATGCGTATGCCATTGTGAAATTTGCCTTCCACGCTGCGCAATGCCAGTTGCTCAGCCACCTGTGGTCGTGAACCATGCACGATGACAATTTTGATTCCTAGTGCATGTAACAGCGACAGATCTTGCGCCAGAACTGGCAAAGCGCCCGCCATGACTAGCTCACCCGGGAAGGCGACCACAAAGGTTTTGCCACGGAAGGCGTGAATATATGGCGCGACTGAGCGCAGCCATTGAACGAATTGAACAGGATTTTCCATGGGCAGATTATAATGCGCTCCGCTATGTCTGCTAATAATTCATCCAAAAATTCTCCCAAAAAAGCCACGACTGATTTACGTCAATTGCGTGATAGCCTGCGTCAGGCTCAACAAGTGAAGCTAGAAGTGAAGCCGGACGCGGTTAAAATCCCCGTTGTGCCGCCACCAAAGGCAGTCCAGCCTGCGCAAAATCACCCAACTACTTCAGATCATCGAGGGATTGCTCCGCCTGCTAAAACTAGACAGGGTGGGACAACGACCGTGCGGGAGCAAGTGCTACCGTTCCGTAACCCGCCCCCGATCATCACTTATCCCGAAGAGTTACCGGTGTCGGGTAAGCGTGCCGAAATCGCCGAGGCTTTGCAAAAGCATCAGGTCATTATTGTCTGTGGTGAAACCGGATCAGGTAAGACTACACAGTTGCCGAAGATTTGTCTGGAGCTGGGGCGTGGCTTAAAAGGCTTGATCGGCCACACTCAGCCACGTCGTATTGCGGCCTCATCGACCGCCAAACGGATTGCGCAAGAGTTAAATTCGCCACTGGGCGAGCATGTTGGCTTCAAGGTACGTTTTACGGACACATTGACCAAGGGGGCCTATGTCAAACTGATGACGGATGGTATTTTGCTGGCTGAGACGCAGACCGATCCGCTGCTCAGGCAATACGACACGATCATCATCGATGAAGCGCATGAGCGCAGCCTGAACATCGATTTTCTGCTTGGTTATCTCAAGCAGCTACTACCCAAGCGCCGTGATCTGAAAATCATTATCACGTCGGCGACGATTGATGCACAGCGCTTTGCCAATCACTTTGCTGACGATTCTGCCAATCCGGCCGGACCGGAGCCTAAACCAGCACCGGTGATTGAAGTGTCTGGCCGCCTGTATCCGGTTGAGGTGCGTTATCGTCCGGTGCAAGAAGATGAAAAGGATAAAGAACGCGACCTGATGACGGCGATTACGGATGCAGTCGATGAATTATGTCGGGTTGGTTCTGGCGATGTACTGGTGTTTCTGCCGGGTGAGCGCGAGATCCGCGACGCTGCAGAAGCCTTGCGCAAACATCATCCAGATCACGTAGAAATTTTGCCACTATTCGCTCGTCTGTCGGCGCAAGAGCAAGAGCGCGTATTTAAGGTTAGCAACGCGCGACGCATCGTGCTAGCGACGAACGTCGCAGAGACATCGCTGACAGTACCTGGCATTCGTTATGTAGTTGATACCGGTCTGGCACGCGTCAAACGCTATAGCTATCGTAATAAGGTCGAGCAATTACAGATCGAACCAGTCGCTCAGTCTGCGGCGAATCAGCGCGCTGGTCGTTGTGGCCGTGTCGCTGCGGGCGTTTGCATACGTTTGTATGAAGAGACCGATTATATTCAGCGACCAAAATTTACAGAGCCAGAAATTCTGCGCTCGTCCTTGGCTGCCGTTATCCTGCGGATGAAGTCTCTGCATTTGACCGATGTTGAAACCTTTCCGTTTATCGAGCCGCCACCCGGTCGTGCCATTGCGGATGGCTATCAGTTGCTGCAAGAATTAGGCGCGATGGATGAGGGCAATCAGCTCACGCCTACCGGTAAGCAACTGGCTAAATTGCCGCTTGATCCTCGCGTCGGACGCATGATTCTGGCAGCGCGTGATAATCATGCGTTGAGCGAAGTGCTGATTATTGCAGCCGCCTTATCGGTACAAGACCCGCGTGATCGTCCGATGGAGGCACAAGCTGCTGCGGATCTCGCTCACAAGAAATTCGCGGATGAAAAATCAGAATTTAATTCGTATCTCAAAATCTGGAAATGGTTTGAAGACGCGATAGAGCACAAAAAAACCAATCGTCAGTTACAAGATAATTGCCGCGCGAACTTTCTCTCGCAAATGCGGTTGCGGGAGTGGCGCGATGTCCATAGTCAATTACTGACGATTGTAAAAGAGCAGGCATGGCGCATGAATGAAGCGCCAGCGACGTATGAACAATTATACATGGCGCTGCTGACTGGTCTGCTTGGTAATATCGGCTACAAGTCGGATGAAGAGGCACATTATCTGGGTGCACGCGGCATCAAGTTTTATATCTGGCCGGGTTCTACTTTAGCGAAGAAGGCAGGGCGTTGGGTGATGGCGGCAGAGCTGGTCGACACCACGCGTTTGTATGGCCGCTGCATCGCCCAGTTGCAGCCGGAATGGCTGGAAAAAATTGGTGGCCATTTATTAAAAAAATCCTACGGTGAACCTCGTTGGGAAAAACGTACTGGACAAGTTTCTGCGTTCGAGCGGGCAACTTTGTACGGCTTAGTGGTGTATAGCCAGCGCCGTATTCAATATGGTTTGACACATCCCACCGAGGCACGTGAAATTTTTATCCGTGATGCGCTGGTCGGTGGCGAGCTGGATACCCGTTTACCTTTCTTTGCACACAACCAAAAGCTAGTGCGCGAGATTGAAAATCTCGAACATAAATCCCGCCGTCTGGATGTATTGGTGGATGACGAGTTGATCGCAGCGTTCTACGATAAATATATTCCTGCCGGTGTGTACAACGCGGTATTGCTGGAGCAATGGCATAAGGACGCAGTGAGGGAAAATCCCAAGCTGCTCTACCTGAATAAAGACGAACTGATGCGCCACGAGGCGGCCGGTATCACGACCGATTTATTTCCTAAAACGATGCAAGTGACTGGCGTTGCGCTGCAACTCAGTTATCACTTTGAACCACGTAGCCCGCGTGACGGCGTTACGTTAAGCGTGCCCTTGTTCTCACTGAATCAAGTATCTGCGGAGCGTAGCGAATGGCTGGTGCCCGGGATGCTCAAAGAAAAAGTGCATTTACTGATCAAGTCTTTGCCGCAAAAAATTCGCCGTCATTGTGTGCCGCTGCCAGATTATGCAGCGGGTTTTTGTGACCGCAATGAGTTTGGTACCGGTAATTTAATCGACGTAGTAATCGCCGATATCCGTGAGCAAACAGGTTTGCTGTGTAAAACGACGGATTTTAAGTCTGAGACTCTGCCGGTTCATTTAACCATGAACTTTAAGGTGGTTGATGAGCATGGTCGTCAGTTAGAAATGGGACGTAATCTATCGACCTTGCGCGCCGAGTTTGGCGGCCAAGCCAGGGAGAGTTTTCAGCGAATTGCTTCTGCTGAAAAATTAGCCTTGCTGGAGTCCAGTAGCAATACGTCTAATGTGAAGGCGGTCGCTGCTCCTAATACTCATGCTGCAGCGAGCCGTACTCAAGTATTGTCCGCGACGTCAACGGCAAAAGCTAGCACGGTACAGCAAGCAAAGTTACAAGAGAATCTGACCGCCTGGACTTTTGATGAGCTACCAGAATTGCTTGAAGTCCAGCAAGGTAAGCAAACCTTGATTGGTTATCCGGCGCTGGTTGATAAGCTCACGCATTGCCATATCGAGGTCTTTGATGATCCTGATGAAGCGGCACGCGTACATCGCATAGGCATGCGGCGTCTGTTCGCTTTGCAATTGAAAGAGCAAGTCAAATTTCTGGAAAAAAATATCCCGGGTTTGCAGCAAATGGGCATGCAGTTTATGGTCTTTGGTTCGCAAGAGGAGTTGCGTGATCAGATCATTCAGACCGCGATTGAGCGTGCTTGTTTACAGCATCCTTTACCGAGTAATTCTGGCGAGTTTAATAAGCGCAGAGAAGAGGGCAAAGGGCGTTTGAATTTACTCGCCAATGAAATCGCCAGACTTGCCGCACTGATTTTGGCGGAATATCACGGCTTACCAAAAAAATTGCAGGGCATTAAAGCGCATGCGCTTGCCGAGCGGGATTTGCAAACCCAGTTACAACAACTGATCGGTAAGCGCTTTATTGCTGAGAATGACTTCACGCAGTTATCGCATTTTCCACGCTATCTGAAAGCGATTACGGTGCGCTTAGAAAAGTTGCGGGCTGACCCGGCACGTGATGCCAAATTGCTGGCCGAATGGAATAGTGTCGCCCAACCGTGGCAAAGAATGCCGCGTAAATCCGGTGCAGATGCTGATCCAAAATTGACTGAGTTCCGTTGGTTGCTAGAGGAGTTGAGAGTCTCTCTATTCGCCCAAGAGTTGCGTACACCGATGCCTGTGTCAGTTAAGCGCTTGCAGAAAGTGTGGGAGAGTTTGCAGCGCTGATGTTTTGTAGACTGAAATAAAAAATGCCGATCTTTATCGGCATTTTTTATTTATCAACACTTTTGATTTAGCTACTTTTTAATCAGGGCGATTTTTTTCTCACGATCAGAGTGACGATGGCGATCACGATCAGTATGGGCAATAAGGCAGGAAGAATTGCCAATAGGATCGCACCAGCAATCACTGCAAATAACAACACCAAAAATATCGACACACCCGCCAGTACGACGCCTGTAATGCCAATGGCAAAAACCACCGCCAGTAGCCCAATCATGACGCCGCCTGCCGCTATGCCAACCCCTGCAAAACCGTGTACGGATTCGCCATCGATCATGATTGACGAGGAATCCATTGAAAAATAGGTAGCGCAGATCAGAGCCAGGATCGTCGCTAAAACGCTAAAAGTGACGAGGTAGTTGCGTGTGGAGTTTGTCATGATGGCACCCTTAAAAAATCGTTAAGAACATCAACATCTTCTGTGTTGATGCAATGAGTGCATGATAGGCAAGCAGTTGGCGATGCTCAATTCACTTGCGACAGACTGCAAGAAACGTGGTTCCAATGGAAATTGAGCAAGATGAGCGGGGCGAAAGAATGTTGAGTCGAGTCGGTGGCCAAGCTGATATTCGTATAAGTCGGGAATCATTCTTCAGTGATTTATTTCCGACCAGGATTTACTTTTGCAGGCGTAAATTCGACATTATTTTTATATACTCCCCTATATTTTTTTGGAATATGTCATATCGTCCAATGATTATATGGACACTCTAGCTATACTAATTAGGAGTATATATTAAGCCAAGATTTTCCTTTAGATGCACGAGAGGTGCCGTTTGATTGCTGACGGCGCATTTCTGGTCATTTTTGAGGTTCTTCGTTGCCCGGCTTGCCATGAGCGCCGTATTTACAACAAACTCGCGTCAAAACTATCTTGAAAAGCGCATCCTTCATCAGCTCAAATCCTTAATCCAGGGTTGCAATCACCGGTGCGTGGTCAGATGGTTGCTCCCATTTACGCGGTACTTTGTCGATGACGCAAGCGGTGCAACGTGCTGCCAGCGGCGCCGACAACAGAATATGGTCGATACGCACACCTTTGTTCAAGCGGAAACCCAACTGGCGATAATCCCACCAGCTAAAAGATTTATCTGCCTGTTCAAACATTCTGAAACTGTCTTTCAGACCCAGATCAATCAATGCTTGCAACGCGGCGCGCTCCGGTGGAGAGACTAAATTCATCCCTTCCCAGGCAGCGGGATCATGCACGTCCCTATCTTCGGGGGCAATGTTGTAGTCACCCAGTAGGGCTAATTGAGGATATTGTTGTAGCTCTTGTTGTATCCATTGATGCAGTGCGGCGAGCCAGCTTAATTTGTAGGGATATTTCTCCGAGTCCAGCGCCTGTCCGTTCGGCACATAAGCACAAACGATGCGTATCCCTTCGATCGTGGCGGCAATGATGCGTTGTTGCTCATCAGGGAACAGCGGATTGTTTTTCTGCACATCACTCATCGCATGGCGCGAGATGATGGCGACACCGTTGTAGGTTTTTTGTCCAGTAAAAGCCACGTGATAACCCGCAGCCTCAATCTCCGCCTGCGGAAATTTATCATCCGTGAGTTTGGTTTCTTGCACGCAGACGACATCGACGGGATTGCTCTCTAGCCAGGTTAATACTTGCGGTAAGCGAACCTTAAGGGAGTTAACATTCCAGGTGACTAATTTCATGATGGATATCCTGCTACAAGGTTAGGTGGTTGGTGTGGTTGGCGTAATGTTGACGTTGTCTGACTACAGAGTTATTAATGAGTCGAAAAACGCTAAGTTTAACGAAGACCTTAAGTACAAAATAAAGTGCAAAATAAAATACTAAATAAAAAGCGTGCAATGCTAAGGCAAGGCACGCTTTTCGTATTTTCGTTCAAACTAGGGAAGGCGTTGTTTTCTCAACGAACTCCCTTCAAACTCCGACGGATTTAGCCAGCACGATTGATTAAGAACATTGTCAGCAGAGGAACTGGGCGACCAGTAGAGCCTTTGGCTGCACCTGATTTCCATGCTGTACCAGCGATATCCAGATGCGCCCAAGTATATTTCTTGGTGAAGCGTTCAAGGAAGCATGCTGCAGTAATACTGCCGCCAGCCGGACCACCGATATTCGCCATATCAGCAAAATTTGATTTCAGTTGCTCGTTATAAGCTTCTTCAATCGGCATACGCCATGCGGTATCACCGGTTTGTTTACCAGCGGTCAGCAATTCAGTCGCCAGCGCATCATGTGCCGCGTCATGGCGTGTGAACAAGCCAGTGTTGTGATGACCTAAAGACGTGACGCAAGCGCCGGTCAGTGTTGCGACGTCAACTACGGCGGATGGTTTGAAACGCTCGGTGTAAGTCAGTGCGTCGCACAAAATCAGACGACCTTCTGCATCTGTGTTCAAAATTTCTATCGTTTGACCAGACATGGATGTAACGATATCGCCCGGACGTGTGGCACTGCCAGAAGGCATATTTTCGCAAGTTGGGATGACTGCGACGACATTCAGCTTCAACTTCATTTCGCCAATCGCACGCATAGTACCGAGGACAGAGGCCGCACCACCCATGTCGTATTTCATTTCATCCATACCGGCGCCGCCTTTGAGCGAGATACCGCCGGAGTCAAATGTAATACCTTTACCGACCAGCACGGTTGGCGCATCTTTGGCTTTGCCGCCCATGTGTTTTAACACGATGAACTTTGGTGGTTCGACAGAGCCATTGGTGACTGACAGAAAGCTATTCATTTTGAGCGCTTGCAATTGCTTGCGATCTAATACTTCTATGCCCATTTTGTAATCGGTAGCGATTTTTTTCGCTGTCGTTGCAAGATAAGTTGGCGTGCAGATGTTGGGAGGCAAATTCCCCAATTCTTTGGTTAAATCCATGCCGTTTGCCAGCGCAATGCTTTGTGCCAGGGCATTTTTTGCAGCAGTTGCTTCTGCTGCATCAACGCCGAAAGCGACTTTTTTAACGCCAGTGCTTGTCGTATCTTTTTTGCTTTTGAGGCCGTCAGCACGGAAAATCGATTCGTGGAAAGCGAGTACAGCAGTGCGTATTACCCAAGCAGTGTCACGCTCTTTGACTGATGGCAGAGCTAGTGTTGCGTCATTTGCGCCTAGATTTGCCAAAGCACGTGCAGCGGCATTGACTGCCTGCGTGAACGCTTTTTCTGATATGGTGGCGGCTTCTTCGCCTAAACCAACTAGTAAAACACGTTCTGCTGAGACGTTGGCAACATTGCGCAGTAATAATGATGAGCCGATTTTGCCTGTGATGTCACCGGATTTGAGTGCAGCAGCGATGTCGCCTTTGCTATCTAATGCGGAAGCTGAGGCGGATAATTTTTTGTTTTCGAATACGCCTACAACTACGCAGCCAGTTTTGGTGGCATTCACAGTGCTTTTGGCGTCGAATGTTTTTATGCTAAAGTCCACGTATTACTCCTCTTTGTAAGTCTCGTAAAAACGATATTATAACCCTCCATGATTTTTCAGCGCGCGCTTCGACGTGAATTACTCAGTGCCGCAGGCGCTGTCTTCACCATTCTCTTTACTATTACCGTTACCTGGATGCTGATCAAGATACTTGGATTGGCTGCGGGCGGCAAAGTAGCGTCCTCGGATGTCATCCAGTTGATCGGCTTCTCCGCTTTGCAGTATCTTCCGATTTTATTAATTTTAACTAGTTTCATTTCAGTGTTAATGGTGGTCACGCGAACTTATCAAGACTCAGAAATGGTGGTCTGGTTTGCCTCTGGCGTGAGTTTGACGAAATGGATTGCACCGGTATTGCGTTTCGGTGCTCCCATCGTTGTGTTGACTACGTTGCTCAGTTTTATCGCAACGCCATGGGCGAATCGCCAAAGTACTGAGCTTAAAGAGCGGTATGAAAAACGTGAAGACATTGCCAAAGTAGCGCCAGGTAAGTTCCAGGAATCTGCATCGACAGACAGGATCTTTTTTGTAGAAGAAGTTGCTGGCGATTTAAGCAAAGTACAGAATATTTTTATTAATACCTTCAAAAATGGACGCTCCAGTATTGTGGTCGCCAAAGAAGGGAAAGTAGAAATTGACTCCAAAGGGGATAAGTTTTTGGTGATGAGTCAAGGTCGGCGTTACGATGGTCTGGCAACTGAGCCAGATTTTCAGATGATGCAGTTTGAGCGATATGGCGTTTTAGTATCGGGACAAACGAAAGCTGAAGCTGGTGATAAGTCAGCCAAGTCACTTTCTCTGCAACAGTTATTAGAAGACCCCAATAGTTTTAACCAGGGTGAGCTGTTGTGGAGGGTCTCCTTGCCGCTGATGTGCGTGGTGTTATTGCTGTTAGCCATACCTTTAGGCTTTGTTAATCCTAGGGTAGGGCGATCAGCAAATGTCATCGTCGCTCTGTTACTGGTCATTATGTATCTCAACTTTATCAATATCATGCAAGCGTCAGTAGTACAGGGACGTTTTGGTTTTAATCAGGCTTGGTGGCCGGTTCATTTGCTGACATTAATCTTGGTTGCATTTTTATTTTCATGGCGCTTATACGTCAACAGTAATGCCCATCCGCTGGTACTCTGGTCTAAATTTAAATGCGCTTTGCGTAGAGATAATAATAAAAAGAAGTGCATGTCATGAGAGTACTACAACGTTATTTTGGCGCAGAAATTATCCGGGCCGTGTTATTCGTCATGCTCGCCCTGCTATCCTTATTCGCTTTTTTCGATTTGATGGGAGAGCTGCAATCGATTAATAAAACGGGTTATCGCTTACCACAGGCTTTGTTTTATGTTGTGCTGGGTTTGCCTGGCTACTTGTATGAATTTATGCCAATCGCAGTATTGATCGGGACAATTTATGTATTGTCACAGTTTGCCTCGAATTCTGAATTTACCATCATGCGCGCTGCCAGTATGTCAACGGTAATGGCGGGTACGATGCTGGCAAAAATTGGTTTGGTATTTGTAGTTGTAACATTTATATTCGGTGAATTTATCTCTCCGGTAACGACCAAATTAGCCGAAAAAGTCAAACTCAGCGCACTTGGTGCTGCGGTCACTCAGGAGTTTCGATCCGGTTTATGGACTAAAGATTTGATTCGTGAACATGGATTGACCGGCAATATTGTCGGATCCCGATTTTTGAATGTGAAAGAAGTTCTTCCTAGAGGCCAATTGCTTGGGGTTAAAGTATTTGAGTTTGATCAGCAGTTTCACCTGACCAAAGAAGTAGTCGCTGAAGAAGCGGAATATATGGGTGCTAATGTCTGGCGGGTGAAAAACGTCAGTGAGACCTCTTTCCCCAAGAGTTTGTCTATGCAGGATATCTCTAGCGTATCGACTGTTAAGCGTGCAAGCATGGATGTAACATCAGAAATCACGCCAGATATTTTATCGGTCTTGCTGGTTGATCCAGACCGCATGTCTGCCTACGATTTGTCTGCTTATACCAAACATTTGTCCGACAATAAGCAAGGCACAAAACGTTATGAAATCGCGTTCTGGAAAAAAGTGACTTACCCATTTGCGATTCTTGTCATGATGGCGCTGGCTCTCCCGTTTGCTTATTTGCATGCGCGTAGCGGTGGCGTTAGTCTGAAGATATTTAGCGGCATTATGATTGGTATGGTTTTTTATCTGACCAATAGCCTGTTTTCACATGTCGGACTATTAAATACCTGGCCAGCTCCAGTGACTGCATTAGTCCCCAGTGTTTTATTTTTATTGATGGCGATGGCAGCCCTTTGGCGAGTTGAGAGAAGTTGATATGACGAAAGTAATAAAAAAAGCCCAGATTTTATTCGCGCATGGTGCACGTGATCCACGTTGGGCAGCACCTTTTCAACGCTTGCAGCAAATGACTCAGGTCAGTTTGCCCGATGTCACGGTTGCCTTGGCGTTTCTAGAATTTATGACGCCGAGCTTGCCAGATTTGGTCAAGCAGATGGTCGATAATGACATTACAGAAATAAGCATCGTGCCTATTTTTTTGGGACAGGGCGGTCATGTTTTACGTGATTTGCCGATATTGCTTGATCAGCTAAGATCGGACTATGTTAGCTTGACGATTAAGGTCGCAGAAGCTGTCGGTGAGGACGCTATGGTGTTAGCTGCAATTCGTGACTACTGCATTAAGTCGATGTAATTTAAGGTGTGGTTGAACTGGGTGTGCGGCTAGTGCTAGGGGCAGCGGCAGGCTCAGATTCTGGACTAAGTTTGGCTGGATCTACTTTTCATCGCTTCACCTATCATCACCAGTACCGGGCCTTCGCAATCGCTAAGACCATCTTCTAATTCTTTTAATTGCAGTCGCAAAATACGCTCTTTTGGACGACTGCAATTTTCTATCACGACGACTGGTAAGTCCGGTTGATAGCCTGAAGCCAGCAATCTCTGTGCTGTTAATGCAGCTTCTTTGCCGCCCATGTATTGAATCAAGGTATCGCATTCTGGTATGCGAGTATCTGATGTTTCGCCCGGTGCTGTGCTGGAGGTAAAGAATGCAACGCTGCGGGCGATGCCACGTTTTGTTAATGGCTGGCAGGCGCTGGCTGCGGCGGCAACGGCAGTGGTGATGCCAGGCACAATGGCATATTCAATACCCGCTTGCTCCATAGCCGTAAGCTCTTCATCGGCACGCCCAAACAACATAGGATCGCCGCCTTTAAGACGCACCACAAGGCCGTAGTGCTGTGCACATTCAAGGATTTGTTGATTGATTTGCGATTGTGCGGCAGAGCGTTGGCCACTACGTTTACCGACTGAAATTTTTACCGCTTGCGGGCAAAGTGCCAGCATTTCTGGCGTTACCAGGGCATCATGCAAAACAACCTCTGCTTGCGCCAGCAGGCGAGCACCGCGTACGGTAATGAGGTCGGCAGCACCGGGGCCAGCACCAATTAAATAAACTTTGCCACCCGGTTTCTGCATAATAGTTTTGTCAGCTTAGACTGTAGATTCAGTTAATTTGATCATACCAGCCGCCACTGTCTGGTGGGTCACTTCATCAATTAAAATAAACGCACCAGTCGAACGCAAATCATCGTAGGCATCGACTGCCAATGGCTGCGCCACGTTGATCGTGACGGTAGCTATATCATTGAGTTTTAGCGTTGTTGCAGTGCGTCGCTCCTGCGTGTTGATATCTAATAAGGTATCAATCGCCGTTACCTTTGCCGCTACTTGTTTGGTCGTATGTTTAATCCAATATTTGCGGCCAATATCCATCGCATCTTCTGATAACCAGCATAAATCGGCTTGCAATGTTTTAAGCTGAGTTGCGGGGCGACTAGCAGAGGCCAGCATGTCACCGCGTGAAATATCCAGATACTCGTCCAGCAAGATCGTCACAGACTGACCAACCACCGCAAATGGTAAAGAACCATCCAGTGTCAAAATCTCTTTGACGGTCGCAGATTGTCCGCCAGGCTGTACTACTAATTTGTCACCGACGCTGACTTTCCCAGCTTCGATTCGACCCATATAGCCACGGAAATCATTGGCTTCATGACCGTTATGACGCGCTACCAGTTGTACCGGAAAACGGAACGGCTCGTCATGGCAATCGTCATACACGCTGAGTGATTCCAGTAACTCAATCAAGGTCGGGCCTTGATACCAAGCCAGCTTATTACTCGCCGTAACGACGTTATCACCAGCCAACGCAGAGAGCGGAATCGGGTGAATATCTTTCAGGCCCAATTGCTGAGCGAATGTTTGGTAGGCAGCGACGATGCGATCATAAACAGTTTGGTCGTAATTAACCAAATCCATTTTATTTACAGCAACAACCACATGTTCGATTTGCAGCAAGTGCGCAATAGTGGAGTGGCGTTTGGTTTGTGTGAGTAAATCCACGCTGCCGTCATCACCTAATTTGACCTTAGAAACGTCAATCAAAATGATCACAGCGTCAGCGGTGGATGCACCTGTCACCATATTGCGCGTGTATTGCTCATGTCCCGGAGTATCGGCAATAATGAACTTGCGTTTCGGCGTTGCAAAATAACGATAAGCAACGTCGATCGTAATACCTTGTTCACGCTCAGCTTCTAAGCCATCGGTCAGCAAGGATAAGTCAATGGTGTCACCGACAGTACGTTTATGTTTGGCACGTGACATGGCATCTAACTGATCAGCAAAAATACCCTTACTGTCGAAGAGTAAGCGACCAATCAGCGTACTCTTGCCATCATCGACTGAGCCTGCGGTGATGAAGCGTAGTAGCCCGCGTTCTCTGGTAGCGTCAGCTAAAATGGGTGCCACAGCCGTATTCAAAGTAGCCATTAGAAATATCCTTCTTTTTTACGTTTTTCCATTGAGGATTCTGATGTCTGATCATCCATGCGGGTTGCACCGCGCTCAGTGATTTGGGTAATCGCTGTCTCTGCAATGATGGCATCTACTGTCGCAGCGTCGGATGACACCGGGCAGGTGCAAGAGATATCACCGACGGTACGGAAACGAACCACTTGTGTTTCTACCGTCTCGCCATCGCGTGCTGGTGTCAACTCTGTCAAAGGGACTAATAAGCCATTACGTGGAATAACCTGACGCTCATGAGCAAAATAAATGGATGGCAATTCCAATTTTTCACGTGCGATATATTGCCAGACATCCAGCTCAGTCCAGTTAGAAATAGGGAACACACGCATGTTTTCGCCAGGATGGACGCGAGTGTTATACAAGTCCCACAACTCTGGTCGTTGCGCTTTTGGATTCCATTGGCCGAACTCGTCACGGAAGGAAAATATCCGTTCTTTTGCACGTGCTTTTTCTTCATCACGGCGCGCACCGCCCATACAAGCGTCAAATTTATGTGCCGCGATGGTTTCTAGTAGCGTCACAGCCTGGGCTGCATTACGAGAATCGGTTAAGGGATTCCGTAATCGTACGGTGCCGCGTTTGATCGACTCTTCCACCGACCCGACGATCAATCGCTCACCCAGTTCAGCTACTTTTTTGTCGCGGAAAGTGATGACCTCGGCAAAGTTATGACCAGTATCAATATGCACTAAAGGGAAGGGGAATTTCCCCGGGCGAAAAGCCTTCTCTGCGATACGCAGCATCACAACAGAATCCTTGCCGCCAGAAAATAGTAAGGCAGGATTGGTGCACTCAGCAGCGACTTCACGCATGATATGGATGGCTTCGGATTCTAGCCAATCCAGATGGCGATTACTCGCTGCATCGATAAATTGTTTTTCCATGACTGTATTCATAATCTTCTTTTGACTGTTGGGCTATGACTTTTGAAATACTACTGCTTAGCTATCACTGTTTATTTATCTATCTTCAGGCAATAGATTTAATTCTGATGAGCTTGCCATCAACCACATGTAAACCACATTCTTTTGATTCAGGATTTTCCCACCACCAGCGGCCTGCGCGTACATCCTCCCCAGGCGTAATTGCGCGAGTACACGGCTCACAACCAATTGATGGATAGCCTTTGTCATGCAAAGGGTTATAAGGCACATTATTACTGCGAATATAGTGCCAGACATCTTCCTCTGACCAATCGGCCAAGGGATTAAATTTTTGCATACCATGCGCCGCATCATCTTCTTGTACAGCGAGTTCTGTACGCGTTGCTGCTTGAGAACGGCGCTGTCCTGTCACCCATGCTTTATTGCCTGATAATGCGCGATTAAGCGGTTCTACTTTACGGATACGGCAGCATTCTTTGCGCATTTCTACGCTATCGTAAAACGCGTTTAAACCATTTTGCGCAACGTAATTTGCAACTGCTTCTGGTTCGGGCTTAAATAAATGAATCTCAGAGCCATAGACTTCTTTGATCTTGTCTAGCATGCCTAAAGTTTCTGCATGCAAGCGACCTGTTTCAAGCGAAAAAATACCGATGGCAAGTTTGTTGCGCAAGATCAGATCGGTCAGCACCATGTCTTCTGCCGCCAGACTAGAGGCAAACACAGCCGGGGAAAATTCTATAGCGATGCGTTGTAGCGTGGCCTTAGTGTCTGACAATTTATCCGACAATTTATCGGCTAGCTCATTTGTAAAATCGCTCATATTTGCTCCGTAGTTCTATGCTCACGACGGAATAGCGGATTCTTCTCATCCCATGAGGTCTGATACTTTTCGCTGAAGTCAGTCAGACCTTTGATCGCGTCTTGAATACTGCGATCTTCACGCGTTGCAAAGGCATTAAATCCAACACGCTGCATATAAAATAACTGGTCACGTAACACATCACCGATTGCGCGTACTTCACCTGTAAAACCAAAACGTGATCTTAAATTGTAGGCAATCGAGTAACCACGGCCATCCGAAAATTTAGGAAAATCAACTGCCACTAACTTGAACAGTGATAGATCCTCTTTTAATTCCTTCGCTTGTTCATCACTACCAAACCAGATGGCAATATCTTGCGATTCTTGCTGACGTTTAGCCAATGATTCACGTTGCAATTGCCATACTTTTAGCGGCACAATGACTTTGCCCGTTGGAATGGCGACAGCATCTGGCGTCTCGCCCTCAGCCAGGCGTAATACTGCCCAGTCGTCCTGAACGATGGTCTTATCTTTGATTATTGCACGCATATAAATTCTTTCTCAAAAATATAGGACTTACGCAAAACTGCCCCAACTGCGTTGCAGCTCCTAGCTGTACTAAAGTACTATCTTCGTCGCTACGCCTTGCTGGGACAATTTTACATAAGTCCTAAAGTAGATCAGTACGACACTGCCGCACCAGCATCTTCGCCGTAATGTTCCAGCGTTTTGATCGGTGTGGCATAGACATATTCTTTAAACGGCACAATACCTAAACGCTGAGCTGTATCTATAAAACGTTCGTTCTCAATACGATCACGCAAATACACCTGAATAATCCGTTCGATTACTTCTGGCATTTGTCCAGCTGAGAACGAGGGGCCGATGATTTTACCAATCGCAGCTTTGTTGCCCTGCGCACCACCAATCGAGACCTGGTAAAACTCGCTACCATCTTTGTCCACACCCAAGATGCCAATATTGCCGATGTGGTGATGACCGCAGGCATTAATACAACCCGACATGTTGAGTTCTAAATCTCCGATGTCATGCAGATAATCGAGGTCGGCGAAACGGTCTGTAATATCGAGAGCAATAGGAATCGATTTTGCATTTGCCAGCGAGCAAAAATCACCACCCGGGCAGCAAATCATATCGGTCAATAAGCCAATATTCGGTGTTGCCAGTCCATGCGCTTTTGCTTCTTGCCAGAGCGCGAATAAGGCAGATTCCTGCACATCAGACAGCACGATATTTTGTTCATGTGTGACGCGTAGTTCGGCGAAGCTATAACGATCGGCCAGATCCGCCATAAAATCCATTTGCTCCGCAGTTGCATCACCTGGCGGTACGCCTGGCTTTTTCAAAGACAAGACTACGCTTGCATAGCCCGCAACTTTATGTGGTTTGACATTACGTTTTACCCAATTAGCGAAGGCTTTATTGTCCTGCTTATGTTGTTCATAGCTAGCATCAGTTGCAGGCAATGTGGCATAGGCGGGCGTACTAAAGTAAGACGCAACACGCTGCAATTCTTCTTTTGTCAGAGTCGCTGGACCATCCTTGATGTCAGCCCATTCCTCTTCCACTTGCTGGGCAAATATATCAGCGCCGATGGCTTTTACCAGGATTTTGATGCGCGCTTTGTACTTGTTGTCACGGCGACCGTATTGGTTATAAATACGCAGGATCGCTTCCAGGTAAGTCATCACGTGTTGCCACGGCAAAAACTCACGGATCACGCTGCCAAGTATCGGTGTGCGACCCATGCCGCCGCCAACCATAACTTTAAAACCGACTTCACCTTGCTCGTTATGCACCACCGTTAAGCCGATGTCATGCACCGCAATCGCAGCACGATCTTCTAAGGAACCATTGATGGCGATCTTAAACTTACGCGGTAAATAAGCAAACTCAGGATGGAAGGTCGTCCACTGACGCAAAATTTCTGCATAAGGACGTGGATCAATGATCTCATCCGCAGCAACGCCGGCAAATTCATCCGAGGTGATATTACGCATGCAGTTACCGGATGTTTGAATGGCGTGCATTTCTACCGATGCCAGTTCTTCTAAAATGGTCGGCGTTTCTTCCAGTGTGATCCAGTTGTACTGGATATTTTGACGTGTCGTAAAGTGGCCATAACCGCGATCGTATTTACGTGCGATGTGGGCAAACTTACGCATCTGGGTAGAAGACAACATTCCGTAGGGTACAGCTACACGTAACATGTAGGCATGGCGCTGCATGTATAAACCATTTTGCAAACGTAGCGGTAAGAACTCCTCTTCCGTCAATTCGTTCGACAAGCGGCGACGTACTTGATCGCGGTATTGAGCGATACGTTCTTTGATAATTTGATGATCGTGTTGATCGTAGCGATACATTGTGAGGTCCTAAAAAAATACGCTCAAAATTACAGTTTAAAGAACCAGCTTAGCGGCAACAATAGTTAAGGTTGTCGCTAACAGTCCACGCAAAAATTTTTCCGGTACGGCACGCGCCGCCATGGAGCCTATCGTAATGCCAGGCAATGAACCTATTAACAAGGTGCCCAGCAACTCCCAGTTGATTGATCCTAACCACCAGTGACCGACGGCAGCAATGGCAGTCAGTGGCACCGCATACGCAATGTCAGTCCCGGCAATGTGCGCAGCAGACATCCGTGGGTACAACATCACTAGCAAGGTCGCGCCAATTGCACCGGCGCCGATAGAGGAAACGGTTACCAAGGTGCCCAGCAAAACGCCAGAAACGATAGTCGCCGCAGCCAATTGCGTACCTTGCAATTGCTTCTCTGGATGGCGATTAAGCCATGCCAGCATTTTAGACTTAAACAGTAAGGCGACCACGGTCAACAGCACCGAACCGGCAATAGAATAACGAATAATCTGACCGATTTCTTTATCCAGAGCGCCAAAATGTTTCAGGCTCAGCGTAGCAATCAATGCTGCCGGAAGGGCGCCGTAACACAGCAAGCGCACCACATGCCAGTCCACTGTGCCACGTAAGCGATGGGTAAAAGTGCCGGTCGCTTTAGTAATCGACGCAAATGCTAAGTCGGTACCGACCGCAACGGTGGGTGACACGCCAAACAGCAGAGTCAACAAAGGTGTCATCAGCGATCCGCCACCAACGCCAGTCAGCCCTACCAAAATACCTACTGCAAAACCGGACGCTACATAGCCTAAATCCATACTACCCCGTTCATATCACCATGTTGAAAGTAACAGCATAGTAAAGAATCTGAGCCTTAATCCAAACTACTTAGTCTTTATTTGCTTATATGTAGTTTTGACATATGGATAGACGTTATTTGTATAAATATATTTTTAACGGTCGTTTAGAGAAAACAGATGTGCTGAGGTAGAGGTGGGCATGCAAGTTTGAGTGATGATGACTATATTTTTAAGCATACTCACATGGAGTAAATTTTTATTGTCCATACTTTCATTGGATAATTCAACGTATTTTGTATTTTTAGAGGGGAGTATATGAATTATTAAATAATAAAGCGACTCAAGAAATGATCTGTTTAAAAAATACCCAATGGTGACAAAAGACTGAAGAGAGATGACGAAGGCGTGCGATCGTTGGGTGCTGAATATCTCATGCTTTAAGTATTAGTTTTGTCGAAAAATTTTACACTTAGTTTTTTGTTCGAGAATAATCCTGACTAAGTTATTGATTTAAATAATTATTTCTTTTGGGCATGTTTATTGCTTTGAGGTAATTGTAAGACATTTAAAGTTAGCTAACCTCCAGAAAGAAAAAAATGCGTTTTTTGAATAAATTGAGGTTCTTGCAAAACGAAACACCGGAGAGTAATTTTATTGCGAGAAGCGCAAAATAGATGAGAAAGGAGCGGCCATTTCTGGCAAGATGAAA